>JAUYIX010000014.1 GCA_030688115.1 bacterium | reverse complement strand
GCTCGAGTTGCTCGATCACTTTTGGATCAACGAGTGGTATGACTCGCGCGCTCATGAGCAGCGTCGTAAGCGGGAGGCGGTACAGGCGCTCACTAAGTGGTTTGAGAGTGAGGGCATTAAGGCTACGCCCGCTTTTTGGGTAGAACAGGACTTCTCTTTGCAGATTGGCGGGTACAAGCTTCATGGACGTATCGACCGCGCCGACAAACTTGCTGACGGTTCACTTGAGATTATCGACTATAAAACCGGTCGGCTTAAAGACCCCAAAAAACAACAAAAAAATAACCAGTTGGCTTTGTATGCGCTGGCTGCGCAACAAGCCTACAAGCAACGTGTCAGCAAGATGAGTTGGTATTTTTTGGATGAGGGCGTCAAAGTCTCGACTACGCGCACTAAAGAGGAGCTGGCGGACTACGAGCAAGAGGTCTTGGGCAATATCAAGTCGATCTTAGCCAGCGATTTTATCCCGACACCCGGGTTTAACTGTAGGTTTTGTGACTTTAAAAACATCTGTGTGGCCGGCCAGGCCGGCGGATAGGTTTATCTCGGCGCATAATAAAGACGGCCGGCCGGGTATGTTAAAATCAGACCGATGAAACGCTACGTTATCGGCCTCACTGTTGCGGCGCTGAGTTCTGGTGCGGCACTTGCCGTGATTCTGGTTTTTTTGAATCCCAACACCGCCAAATGGCTGGGTGTCTCGCTGTTACTGGTCAGCGCGTTTTTTTTGGTGGCCAGTGTGTTCACCCTGATCGGATTTACGATCCGCGTGCTGCGCAGTCGCAAAGAGGTTATTTACGCGCATCTTGCGACCGCATTTAGGCAAGGTTTGCTGCTTGCGGTGGTGGTGGTCGGCTCACTCTTGTTACAAATTTACCGTATCTTTAATATATGGAGTGCGCTACTCTTTGTAGCAGCGGTGGTTTTGGTAGAACTGGCCTTCCAAAGTCACTCCAGCAGTATGCAACTGCGACAATCGCGCGCCCTGCCAAGTCAAACACTGGATCAGGGTAAAGTGCGCGATATTACGACCAAGCCTCAGGCTCAACCATGGAAAACTCGATTCCCGACAAAAAACGATCAAGCAAAATTAAAAACGGAGCCGACTCCGCTCAATCTCCGGCAACCCAAGCGCATCCCGGTAAACGATCAGCCCCAGTCAATGGACCCAACAATGGGGGAGCAGCAATCGGAGTAGCGGACGTCGACAAGCTGGTTGCTGATGCACTGGCCCGTATCGCAGCTGCCGGTACTCCCGAGCAGCTGGAGAAAACGCGTCTAAATTTGATTGGTCGCAAAGGTGTTTTACCTCTCGCGCTACGCGCGATAAAAGACCGCTCAGCCGAGGATAAACGCAGGCTTGGTCCGGCGCTCAATCAGGCGCGCACTACCGTAGAAGCGGCAGTGCGCCAGCGGGCATTAAGCCTCAGTAAATCCGTCTTTGAGTCGCTGGTTGATGATGAGGCGATTGATGTGACAGAGCCCCTGCCACGTACCGCGCTTGGTCACATTCATCCGACCGAGCATGTCCGACGCGAGGTCGAGGACATATTTAGGTCAATGGGTTTTGAGGTCGTGCGCGGCCAAGAAATAGATGACGAGGAGAACAATTTTGACTTACTTAATATTCCGGCCAGCCACCCGGCCCGCGATCTCTGGGATACCTTTTGGCTAAAAAAACCGGAGGCCTTTAAAGAGAGCTCGGTAGCGGCCACCAAAAATCGTTTGCTCTTGAGGACGCATACCTCCAACATGCAAGTGCGCGTCATGCGCGATCGTACGCCACCCTTACGCATCGTCAATATTGGGCGAGTCTATCGCTATGAGAGTACCGACAAAACCCACGAGACAACCTTTAACCAAATCGAGGGGTTTATCGTGGATGAGAGCACAACGCTGGGAGACCTGCGTGGCACCTTGCATACGCTCTTTGAGACTATCTTTGGTCAAAAACTGGTCACACGTTTACGCCCCTCGTATTTTCCGTTTACCGAGCCTTCGGTAGAACTCGACATGAGCTGCACCTTTTGCAAAGGTAAGGGCTGCGCTGTTTGTAAAAATACCGGTTGGCTTGAGATCGGCGGTGCGGGCATGATCCATCCCAACGTACTCAAGAACGGTGGGCTCAACCCCAATAAGTTTCAGGGGTTTGCCTTTGGTATGGGCTTGGAGCGCATCACTATGTTTAAGTATGGTATCGACGATATTCGCTGGCTGCTGTCGGCCGATTTACGATTTTTAGAGCAGTTTTAACATGAAGATTAGCTACAACTGGCTTCAAGAGTTTGTTCCACTGGATATTACGCCGCAAAAACTGGCAGAACTTTTGACAATGAAGGCCGCCGAGGTCGAGGCTGTAGAATCTCTCGGACAAGACGTTAAGCAGGTTGTGGTTGGCGAGATCTTAGAGATACGGCCACATCCCAAAGCCGACAAGTTACAGCTGGCCAAAGTCTCGGTTGGCAAGGATACACTCGGGATCGTGTGTGGCGCCAAAAACATCCGGGTTGGACAAAAGGTGCCGACCGCGGTTGTTGGGGCGACTTTGCCGGGCGGGGTCAAAATCACGAGCAGAGAGCTTAGA
>JAUYIX010000012.1 GCA_030688115.1 bacterium | reverse complement strand
ATCGAGTACTCTCGGCCAAGATTAATGGCCTGGAACAGCCACTCGACTACGTACTCGCCAATGGAGACATGGTCGAGATCGTGCTGGGTCCCAAATCGCAGGCGCCCCATCGTGAGTGGCTCGACTTTGTCAAAACCAACTCAGCAAAAAAAGCGATTAAACATTGGTATACCCAACTGAGTCGCAGACACTCGCGCCAGGTCGGCCGCGAACTGATCGAAAAAGAATTGCAACAGCTATTGGGCCGTAAACTTGAGAGTATTCAGGAGCAGGAGGTGCGCGACTATCTGGTTCATCATGGCTATCGTACAATGGACCAGCTCTTTATGGCTATCGGCCAGGGAGAGCGCAACCCGCGCCAGGTCGTCAAACGTATTTTTGCCGAGGACCGTCTTGATCACACGGTTCCGGTGCAGCGCCAGCTCAACGTTAGGACACCCGGCTTTGAGGCAACATTTTTTGCCCGCTCAGGTTGCTGCCGTCCGATCGAAGGTGATCATATTCTTGGTATAAAAAATGGCACTCGTGTTGAGATTCATCGCTCCGAGTGCAGTCACATGCAAAACATCAATCCCACTCAGGTACTTGCGGCCAACTGGGTCATTGAGGCAGGCAGAACCTATCGTGTTTGGATTAAGGCCAGCGTAAAAACGCAAATCGGGATGCTCAGAGATGTCGCGGATGTTTGTGCGCGCCAACGAATTGCTATCCATGACGTGACGGTCCGGAGGCTGCCAACCGGAATGAGCACTATTAGCGTCTTTGTCGAGATCAAAGACGCGGACCAGCTCAGTACGCTGCTCCGCAAGCTACAGGCCTTGCCCGCGGTCATGCAAGTACGCCGCCGACACTCTTAAACGGTGAACTCGGATCGCTCTCTAAGATTACTCGAGCTCTGTTGCTCGGGTTCACCAATTATTTTATCAACGATCCTGGCGCGCTCTTCAGCCGAGTGATAAATAATCGTAATTTTGCCTGAGTTGGCCCCGGGACTCACCTCAACTTTGGCCCCTAAATGCTGACTCAGCACACGCCCAAGGTTTTGTGTCTCGGCGTCGCCGGTTGGCCGACCGCCTGACTTAATAGATCCCGACGCAGTCGAGCGTGAGAGTTGCCTAACGCGCGCCTCAGTCTGGCGCACCGACAGCCCCTCGCGCATAATCTCTTGCAAAAGCGCAATCTGGTGCTCCCTGGAGAGCACCACCATGCATTTAGCATGCCCGCTGGAGATCTGACTCGATAAGAGTGCTTGCTGCACGTCGCTCGATAACTCAAGCAAGCGCACGCAATTTGCAACTGCCGGACGCGAGCGACCAACCCGCTTAGCAACCTGATCCTGACTCAAGCTAAAATCACGCAGCAATTTACGCAGGGCGCGTGCCTCTTCTAATGGGTTAAGATCCTGGCGCTGAATATTCTCGATCAAGGCTAACTCAAGTTTTTCTTGGTCGTCGGTTTGCCTGATAACTACGGGGACGGTTGCCAGCCCGGCCAGTTCTGCCGCTCTCAGACGCCGCTCTCCTGCAACAAGTGTATACGCTCCCGTCCGGGCCGTTGGACTAATGACCAGTGGCTCCAAAATACCATGCTCTCTAATCGAGGAAGCTAAATCCTCCAGCTCGGGCAGGGAGAACTGCTTACGCGGCTGAAAAGGATTGGGCTTAATAGCCGCTATCTCAATCTCAAGCGCGCCTGTGGCAACTACAGGGTCCGGCCTGACCGGCTTATCAGTTGTGTTTGGGATTAATGCTTCTAATCCTCTGCCAAGTCCAAATGCCATACCGATTAGTGTACGAGAGGCTCAGCGGGTTGTCGAGGTTCTTCCAGAGTTACAGGGGTTGTCTGCCAGGCCTGCCGAACCTCGCTTGCCAGAGCTTTATAGGCGCGGGCACCTTTGGACCAGGGCTCGTAGGCCAAGATCGTCTTGCCGTAGGAGGGTGCCTCGGAGAGACGCACATTACGCGGAATCTCCGTCTCAAAAACACGGCCCGGAAAATACTTACGAATCTCGCGCGCGACTTCTGAGGCAAGCTTGGTGCGCTTATCATGCAAGGTGATGACCGCGCCCAAGATTGCCAGGCTGGGCTTAAGATGCGTGCGGACCAGCTCGATGGTATGGAGCAGCTGGCTCAATCCCTCGAGGGCGTAGTACTCGCTCTGGACCGGAATCAATACCTCGTCGGCAGCGACCAGCGCGTTGATCGTGACCAGACCAAGGCTTGGCGGGGCGTCCAATAACACGACATCATAATCAAGCTGGGCCTGACCAAGCGCGTCCAATAATTTGTACTCCCGACGCTCGGCATCGACTAGCTCGACATTAGCTCCGGCCAGCGCGGTCGTCGCAGGCACCAGGTGTAGGTTTTGCTGATCAGTCCTGACCGCGATCGAGTCAAGCGCGGCTTTGCCAATCATGAGCTCGTAGGTGCCGGCCTTGGCCTGCTCGGGCCTGACCCCTAGCCCGCTCGAGGCATTGCCCTGAGGGTCCACATCGACCAGCAGCACGCGCATACCGCTCGCAGCTAAATAGGCCCCGACATTTATTGCGGTGGTGGTTTTACCAACTCCGCCCTTTTGGTTCACAACGGCAACGATTCGAGCCATACGGCGATAGTAGCATGATTTGACGGCAGAGCTCCAGCCATGCACAATCTGCACTGCGCCGGAGTGGCGGAACTGGCAGAAGCACACGACTCAAAATCGTGCGGTGAAATCCTTGAGGGTTCAACTCCCTCCTCCGGCACCAGAATGGAACTTAGCGGTTGAGAACCAACCAAGGTGTGGGCGGCGCTTTGCGCCGCCCACAATTCGGTCTCCGAAAAACCGTTAAGTTCTATTCTGGTGTCTTTATTGTACCAAGCTCGCACCTATTTCCAAAATCGGTGAGATGAATGATGTCGCACGCGCGGAGCGCGTGGTGGCTCTAACCTAAATCGTACGCTCGACGAATCGCCCCGCCACCGCCTCGCTTCACTCGGCAACACCAAAAAAAAGTGTTCCTTGTTTTTTCTGATTTTCGCGGGGGGATTTTTTCTAAAGTGGAAAGGACATTTTTCTTTTTAGTGTTCGGCCCTCCAAGTATTCGGGCA
>JAUYIX010000010.1 GCA_030688115.1 bacterium | reverse complement strand
TTCGATTAGTTTTTCGCGATACTCTTTGGTTTTGTCGAGCATATCTGCCGGGATTTCTTTTTCTACTTGTTTTTCTCCACGGTCACCCTCGTAAAAGTAGGCCTTCTCTTTTAGTAAATCGATGACCCCCAAAAAGTTGTCCTCGATACCGATGGGCAACTGAATCGGCAACGCATCGGTCGAGAGCCGATCGTTAATCGAGTCGACATCTTTATAAAAATCCGCGCCGGTACGATCGAGCTTGTTGACATAACACATACGCGGGACTTTGTACTTATCGGCCTGGCGCCAAACCGTCTCTGATTGCGGTTCGACCCCGGCGACACCATCAAAAACCACAACACCGCCATCCAAAACGCGCATAGAGCGCTCGACCTCGACGGTAAAGTCAACGTGCCCGGGCGTATCGATCAGGTTGAGTCGATGCTCCTTCCAAAAAAGCGTTGTGGCGGCGGCGGTGATCGTAATACCACGCTCGCGCTCCTGCTCCATGTAGTCCATTGTCGCCTCACCCTCGTGCACCTCGCCGATTTTGTGGGTGATCCCGGCGTAATACAACAAGCGCTCGGTAACGGTAGTTTTACCGGCATCAATGTGCGCGATGATTCCAAAATCGCGAACGTCTTCTAGGGGGTACTTACGTAGTTCTGCCATGTCAGTTTTAGATCTATGCGATTACCAGGCAAAATGAGCAAAGGCTTTGTTGGCCTCGGCCATGCGATAGGTCTCTTCTCGTTTTTTGATTGCCGCGCCCTGTTTTTGGCTGGCCTCGATCAGCTCGTTGGCCAAGCGCAATGCCATCGGCATACCCTTACGTGAGGCGGCAGCATCGCTGATCCAGCGGAAGGCCAAGGCGACCTTGCGCTCACCGCGTACCTCGACCGGGACCTGATAGTTAGCGCCACCAATACGTCGGGCCTTAAGCTCAACGTTGGGGCTGACATATTTGATGTCCAAGACAAATATATCGAGCGGATCTTTTTTGATGCGCTCTTTTATCGTGTCAAAAGCATCATAGACGATCGAGCGCGCTGCACCCTTTTTGCCGCGCTCCATTATGTTGTTAATAAAGCGACCAACTAACTCGTTGTTGTAACGTGGATCGGGTGTGACGGGGCGTTGTTGAGCTTTGTTTCTGCGCATGACTGACTAGATAAAGTTATTTGTCTTTTTTAGGACGCTTGGCACCGTATTTGCTACGGCCCTGGTTGCGATCAGCAACTCCCGCCGTATCCAAAACACCACGCACGATGTGATAACGCACTCCCGGCAAATCTTTAACGCGACCACCGCGGATCAAAACGACCGAGTGTTCTTGCAGGTTGTGTCCCACTCCGGGGATGTAGGCCGTGACTTCCATACCGTTGGTCAACCTGACACGGGCGAACTTACGCAAGGCAGAGTTTGGCTTTTTTGGGGTGACGGTTCCGACTTTGACACAGACACCGCGCTTAAAAGGGCTCCCCTTTGGCAAAAACACGGGTCGCTGGTGAATCGTGTTAAAAGTGCGCTGCAGGGCAGGGCTTTTTGATTTACGGGTCTGCTTGTGGCGACCCTGTCTAACTAACTGGTTTGTCGTCGGCATAGATCAGAATTCAGACTCTAACAAGAACAGCTTTTGAGCGCAATAGCAAGGCTCTTTGCAGCCACTAGACCGTATCTTAAGGCCGTAACTCACAGCCCCAAAATAAGCGAAAACGTCAGATCGATCAGCCAGCCAAAGAGCGTCCCTAAAATAGAAACGGGCAACAAGCGGTCAACGATAATCAACCCAAAGAGTAAAAAAGTGCCGTAGCGGTTCAGCCAAAAGGCAAAAGAGCGCGCGCTGTCCGGTAAGATCGCTAAAAGCACTTTGGATCCGTCCAGCGGTGGAATGGGGATGAGGTTAAAGGCTAACAACACGAGGTTCATCAGGATCAATGAGTACAAAAAGATAAAAATACCGCTCTCGGGGCTAAAAATGTCCACCGATAATAGGACACGTAGGATTACGCCAAACACGAGCACCATCAGTAAATTGGCGGCCGGACCTGCCAGCCCAACGATTACCGAGCCAACCCGCGGGTTTTTGAGGTAGCTCGGATTAAATTGGACCGGCTTACCCCAGCCAAATCCGGCTACCAGCAAAAAAATGGTGCCGAGCGGATCTAGATGACGCAACGGATTGAGCGTTAGCCGGCCCTGAGAGGCAGGAGTGGGATCACCCTGCCGATGGGCTGCCAAGGCATGGCTGAACTCGTGAACGGTAATTCCGATCACCAGGGCAACCATTGCGGCCACAAAAGCAAGTGGATTTGTTGCGAGCTGGTCAAGAGGCATGTGACTAGACTACGGGAGTTGACGGTATGCCACAAGACCGCTACTCTCGTGAGACCTATGGCACAACGCTGTGATATCTGTGAACGAGGGGCCGCAAAGGGAAACCGACGCAGCCACTCAAATATAGCCACGCTCACCAAGCGCAAGATCAACTTGCAGCCGCGTACGATTGCGGGCAAGCGCTACCGGGTTTGCGTCAATTGCCTCAAATCGGGTCGGGTCCCGGCGCGCGTAGCCAAACTACAGGCCGGTACACTGTAGTTTGGCCGGCAAAACAACAAACCGCTCTCAGATTAGGAGCGGTCTATTGGGCTGTATACGAGTTAAATGGACTTCCTACGTATTGTCTCACTAATTATAATGGTGGGTACGGCACACGATTGGTGACGTTTGTAATCCCCTCGCCCGCAAGTCGATAGGTATTCTATACTCGCAAGCGACGACGGATTCCCTCAATAAGACAATTGATTGGCAATAAGAGGTAAGTCATTAAAAGAGCCAAACTCAGTTTAGCGTGCGCACGTGTTCTCTGTGTGAACCGCATGTAGCGAGTTCACGTTTTTGTCTCATTTTTTGAGAGATACTTAAAGTTACGTTTACTCGACCTGCAGGTTTACTTGATCCGGCCGAACATCCCGGTCCAGTCGGTTCGCTCGTAAGCGTAAAGTTCTTCCGGACCAAACCAGAGGGCCAGCTCATGCTCGGCCTCCTCCTTGTTGCCCGAGGCGTGCACGACGTTTCGGACACTGCGCTTCATGGCGTTTGCGAGGGCCGGACTATCTTTAGAAAAATCACCGCGAATAGTGCCGGGTACGGCAAAAATCGGCAGCGTGTGACCGACCAGTTTTCTGACTTGCTTGATCGCACTATGCCCCTCCCAGGCCATGGCTACGATCGGACCCGAGGTCAAAAAATCAATATTCCAGTTAGCAACTTTTTTTCCGATCTCCAATGCGTCGTCGGTGCCCAGTTCTTTAGCGGGATCGCGGCCGTGCTCTTTATAGGTGTTGAGCGTATTTTGACCGAGGCCTTTTATCCAGTCTTCGCTCTCGGGCTGGTGTCGATTAGCAAAGTCTCTTGAGATTTTAACCAGTTTAAGGCCAACCAGCTTGAGACCGGCATCCTCAAAGCGCGCAATAATTTTACCGACCAATCCCCTAACGACCCCGTCGGGTTTTACCAGCACCACCGCTCGCTCTTGTAGTTCTGGGATATCATTGAGTTGGCTCTCGGCAGAACCGCTGGGGTCTTGTGTCATTTGTGATGATTGTAGGGCATGCGAGGCCCGGGCGCAAGAGACTGCGGCGGCTAAACAGGTATGTATGTCCGCAGAGATGGGCTCAAAGCGGGACCGTGATACTACCATCTTGGTCGGTCCGCTCGATCGCGTATCCGGCTTGAGTCAACCGCTCGATAACCTCCTCGGTCGGATGACCATAGCGGTTGGTCGCTCCCACCGAGATAAGTGCGCGCGCCCCGCCTACGCTTTGTAAAAATTCGGTAGAACTACTGCTCTTGCTCCCGTGATGTCCCACTTTGAGTACATCAGCTTTGAGATCGGCGCCACTGGCGATCAAGCTGCGCTCAACAGAATTATCCGCATCCCCGGTTAGCATGACCGAGGCCTGTGCGGTTTTGAGCAGCGCGACCAGGCTACCTTTGTTGGCTGACTCGCTGCCGTCGCGCGGCCAAAGCACATCCAAAAGGTAAGAGTCTCCCGATACGCGCGCGCCGGCATGTAAAACAATCAGCTCGGCCGGCTCTTGTGTTGCCAACTCCATAACCTCATTGCCCAGCTTGGTCGTTGGAGTGGCCCCATTGGTTGCAAAAAGCTTAATCGTCATTTGTTTCAAAAGCGGTTCAAAGCCACCAATGTGGTCGGCATCAAAGTGCGTAGCGATCGCAAGCTCGATGGTGCGATCTGAGTAGGGCATCTCGCGCGTGAGCTGGGAGATAACCTGATCGCCGCGGCCAGCATCGATCAAAATATCTTGGTGCTCGGGTGTGCGGATATAGAGTGCATCACCCTGTCCAACGTCCAGTACAACCAGGCGAGGCTGGCCGCGGCGGTACTCCTCATGCGCGACCAAAATGATCGACACGCATAGCAACATAACAAGTGCCAGTCGCCTCCAGGTTGTGAGTTCTTGCGGCATCACAACACGACCCTAGCGCACAAAACTTAAGCAAATATTAAATCCCATGGGCTCAAATTGGTTCAAAAAGAGAGCCTCATAGAGCCGCCGGAGTTTTTTATAGTTCGTCCGAGCGCTGCAAACGAAACTTTAAATCACAAGCCGGAAAAGCTTTCTCGGCGGCCAGCTCCGGCTCACAGGCCTCCTCGCAAAACCAATCAAACCAGACATACGGTCCATTGCTGGTAAACGAGTACGACTCGGCATTAAAGGCCTCACAAAAGTGCCCCTCCGGGACCGGATTTGTGATGGCCAAGAGGCCAACAAACCCCTCACTCTTAAGCTGCTCCTCGATCTGCGCCCGCGCAATGGCTCGCACACCTTTATGCTTAACCGCCCGATCCAAAAACCGTTCTAGGGTCAGCGTTTTTTCTGTGACTTTTTTGTCGGCCAGCGCCTCGCGCACCTCTTGTTCTCCCGTTTTTTTTGTATTTTGATCGGCAGCATCAGCGGCCGGCACCCGCGTAAAACCAAACAAAGCGTCGACGTGTTTACCAAGCTTGGTTGACTCACGATCGAGATGATCCTTGGCATTAAAATTCAAGAGACGCTCATTGACCCCGGCGGTCCTGAGATAAGAGAGGGCCTTATCCTCAGTCATGAGTTGCGGCTCGGCCGCACGCACACCATCGCTGATCGCCCACATGGCAACTTTACCGCGGCCACTCGACTCGCGTACCCAACCCGTCCCGCTGCTCTCGCCGGCAATCGCCGAGGCCAGCTCCAGGTCAAGCGGTTCTCCATGCGTGCCCAACACCGACCAGTCAGCCTCCTGTGAGGCCACAAATACCACCCCGTCAGGCTTTTTTTGCCGGGCAAGTTTGTGTGTCTGGGCTGCATCCGGTAGCTGGCAAAACTCCTCACCTTTCATGACCGCACGCACGGCAGCACCCACCTTGCGTGGCTCTTGCTCCAGATACAGTAGAACCGCCTTTTTCATGCGTTTATAGTAGCAAAGGTCGCGCTGCTCGTCGGCTGTGGACCGATTTACGAAGTACAAGCGCCGCAAAAATCCCTAAAAGAGCTGCCGTCATGAGCGCCAGCGCGCTGATCGTGCTGAGCTGGATCGCGGCGTGAGGTAAGCGCTCGGTCGTACGAGCGATGGCTGAGAGGAGTTCTACCAGATAGGCGGTCAGAGTGCCTACCGAGGTGCCGACAATAGAAGATCCTCCCAGCAGAGCCAACGCGCCCAAGAGCATGAGCGGCGGGATGAGTGGTGCGGCCAACATATTGGCAATGACCCCGTAGAGCGGGGCCACACCAAAGACGGCCACCACGACGGGCAGCGTGGACAGACTCGCCGCAACACTGGCGACACCCGCGTCGCGCATGCCAAACAAACTCGGCACTTTTGTAACCAGACGCTGAATGAGCGGGCTCAAGGTTAGCAGCCCAAATGTGGCGGCGAGCGATAACTGGAACCCGACATCAAAACGCAAAGCAAATGGGTCTATAAGCAGGAGCAGGACCGCGGCGGCCAGGAGTGTTCTGCGCGCAATCACTGCCCGTCCACTTGTATGAACCAGCGCCGCAATCCCGCCCATGAGTCCGGCACGCAGGATCGGTGGGCCACTACCGCACAGCACGACGTATCCAGCTACGATCAAAATGGTGAGCGCTGCTCGCAGGCGCGGCCCAAAAAAGTATTTGGCCAGATGCGCAAAGGAGACCGCTAAAATGGTCACGTTAAACCCGCTCACGGCAAGTAGGTGCGAGAGACCGGCGCTACGCATGGCGTTGGTTAGATCGCGTGGGATGTCGTCCCTAAAGCCAAAAAGTATACCGGCTACCAAACCATTGGCCGGGTATGGGACCGCTTGTTGGATGCGCTGCACCGCAGCCTGCTGTATCTGACTGACCGTTTGGGTTGTGACGTCCGTCTGTCCGATCGGGAGCGCGAGCCTGACGACCCCGATAAAAAAACCAAGCGCCGCCGCTCGCAGCCAGGAGTGATGCATTAGCAGAGAAAATATCCCGAGCCCCGCGCCTACTATAAAGAGCGCCAGGGCTCCGCCGGCTGCGGTCGCCGCCCACACGCCAACCACAAAACCAAGTAACAAAAAAGTAATTGAGCGCTGAGACATACGTATGCCCTATCAGATTCTGCTTAAATATTTATTAAGGACTGCTTCCGGACGCTCGCGGATCCGGCATACAATGCTTAAAACAAAAAGTGCCCGGGAGCGGACACTTTTTGCGCACTTCCTAGATGCGTTTTTGTTTTTACACGCTACTCCTACTTCTTCATCTTTTTACGGATAAAGGCAGGAATATCGAGTTCGTTTTCATTAGCCGACTCACTCTCACTGGAGTGGGATGGCGTTGCAGCAACCCGCGCGACTTCTTGTGTCTTAAACGGCATGCCAAAAATCGGAGCTGAGGGGCGGGCTGGTTCTGCCGGCCGTGCAGCGGCAGACTCTTTACGGGCGCTGTGGGGGACCATAAATCCGCGGCTCATCGAGACCGGACGGCCACCACCCTCAAACCCGGTAGCGATTACCGTGACCTTCATCTCATCGCCCATATCGGGATCGATCACCGCACCAAAAATCACCTTGGCGTTTGGATCGACTGACTCGGTGATGATTTTGGCCGCCTCATCGATCTCAACCATTCCGAGGTCCTCTCCGGCGGTCACGTTAAACAGGATACCCTTTGCGCCATTGATCGAGAGCTCCAGTAATGGGGAGTCTACCGCCTGTTTGGCGGCTTGTGCGGCGCGCTCCTCGCCACTCGCACGTCCCATTCCCATCAAGGCAGAACCGGCGTCGCGCATGACAGCCCGTACGTCAGCAAAGTCTACGTTGACCAAACCGGGCACGGTGATCAGATCGGAGATTGACTGAACACCCTGAAACAACACCTCGTCAACGATCGAAAAAGCCTCAAGTAAGGTCGTCTTTTTATCGATCACCTGAAAGATCCGGTCGTTAGGGACCACGATCATAGTGTCTACCTTCTCCTGCAACTCCTCGAGGCCGGATTGCGCGATTGCCTTGCGTTGAGCTCCTTCAAAATCAAAAGGTTTGGTAATGACGGCGACCGTCAGGGCACCCGCGTCGCGTGCCGCTTGAGCGATAACCGGGGCGGCTCCCGTGCCGGTTCCACCGCCGAGTCCACAACTAACAAAAACCATATCGGCGCCTTTGACCGCCTCGTGTATCTCCTCGATCGACTCCTCGGCGGCCGCTTTACCAACGGAGGGATCCATACCGGCGCCAAGTCCCCTCGTGAGCGTTTTACCGATATGAATCTTAGTTTGCGCATCGGTATGATGCAGCGCCTGTGCATCCGTGTTGACGGCGATAAATTCAACACCCTTGATGTTGTTTTGGATCATGCGCTGCAAGGCTGCGTTACCGGAGCCGCCGGCACCAACAACTTTTATCTTTGCAAACGTTTCGATTTCTGGCTTGATTTCCATAGGGTAATAGATCTGCTTATTAATAAGTAAAAGCAGGAAGTGCTTATGATGCTAGAACAATAGGTGTTCAATACAAGTGTCTTGTTGAAACAAGATAATGTTCAGTGATTTAGGGTCATATACGCCATTTACTGGCGCTAGAGAGGACTGAACACATACGCCGTTCAGTGTTTTCCACCGGCTGTGAACTTTTTATATATAAAAAAGTATCCGTCCCTTACCTAAGGCAAGAGCGATTTAAACCAACTCTTGAGCTTGCCGACCGTATCCCCCACCGCTCCAAAGCGTTGTGCCGGAGTCTGACCACGCGCGCGCAAATCAGCCGCCCAAAGCACCAACCCCACGGCAGTAGCGTAGGCCGGGTCATCAATCTTATCAACCGCAAACGGTAACTCCTTAGGGAACCCAACCTGCACCGGCAACTTGAGCGTCTTTTTAGCCACATCAATCACGCCGGGCATCTTTGCCGCCGCCCCCGTCAAAACGATCCCGGCCGGCAACTTTCCGCTGCGACGCAAGCGCCTCAACTCTTTATCAACCATCTCAAAAATCTCAGCCAAGCGCGCCTCAATAATCTCCGAGACATGTTTTTTGGCCACCGTCTCCGACTCAGCCGGATCAATCTTAGACAAATCGATCTCCTCGTTTTGATTTACCTCGGCGGGATTAGCAAACCCGTACTCGACTTTGACTTTTTCGGCGACCTCGACCGAGGTGCGTAGCCCAATCGCGATATCGTTTGTAATATGTGATCCCCCGATCGGCAGAACCGTCGTATGCAATAACTCCCCCTCCTCAAAAACCGCCAGACCGGTCGTCGCTCCGCCGACATCCACGACAGCTATTCCCAACTCTTTTTGACGTTTAGTCAAAACGGATTGAGCGGCCGCAAGCGGTGCCAAGACCAAATCCTCAATATCCACACCGGCCCTAAAAATAGCCTTTGTAATATTTTTGACCAGGTTTGCGGCCGCATACATGATCAGGGCCTCGACCTCTAAGCGCACGCCGTTCATCCCGACCGGGTCTTTGACGCCTTTTTGATCATCAACATTAAATTGACGCGGGATAATATGTAAGATCTCCTGATTGGGCGGCATCGACACGGCCTGGGCCGCCTCAATCGCGCGCGTTACATCGTCCTCGGTAATCTCGCCATCGGCTTTAGCAACCGCAATCACGCCCTTGGAACTCTGCGCCGTAATCTGATCGGCCGAGACACTCACAAAAGCGGACTCGACCGCCGACCCCACCATACGCTCGGCTTTTTCGAGGGCACCCGAGATCGACGAGACCGCCTCCTCGAGATCAACGACATTCCCTTTGCGGATCCCTCCGGCGGCGTGTTCTCCAATACCAACGATCGAGGGCAACTGCCGCTCTGGATCGGTTTTACCGATAACAACTCTAACAGTGGACGAACCAATATCGAGTCCTACAAGGAGATCGTCTTTAGGCATAAGGAAGTCTATTTAACCCGTTTAGTATACCAAAATATCCACTATCCGTGGGACAAACAGCCAAAACCCGATCGCAACTGACATAATGCTCGCAATCAGCACCGCGCCGGCGCTTACATCCTTGGCAATCTTGATTTGCGGATCAAAGTGCGCGATTTGGGCATCGGCCAGCCGCTCAAAGCCGGTATTTACCAACTCAAGTGCCAGCACTACCCCGATCGTAAGGACCAAAATCAGCCACTCAATCTGCGAGATACTCAAAGCGACACCGAGCACGACCGCCACAATACCAACCGCAACTTCAATCCTAAAATTGACCTCGCGCTTGAGTGCATAGGCCATGCCCTGCAGGGCCGCCCTGAGACTATTAATCTGGTAGCGAGAGCTTTTTTTAGTCATGTATGTAACACCTGCCAGTATACCTACTTTTTACCGGGATACACGAGCTCGCGTATGAGCAGCCCGTCCCCGCTCACGGCGCGTTTAAGTCTGGGGATTTGTGCGATTACATCTTGTTCTGCCTGTCGCATCACCTTTTTTTTGGCAGAACTCAACTCGTGATCAAACCCAAGCACATGTAATAGACCATGTAAAAATAATAGGACTATCTCATCTGCCAAAGTGTGTCCCTGTCGGCGTGCATCCAGAGCCGCCTGCTTAGGAGAAATCAAAATCTCCCCCAGCAAAAGTACACTGCCGGCCGCAATCTTATTTGGAGGCCGCACAAAAGAAAAAGAGAGCACATTTGTAGTGGTTTTTTTACCGCGGTAGAGCTTGTTGAGTCGTAACATCGACCGATCGTCCAAAAAAACCAAGCTGGTCTCGGTTGTGCGTCGCCGGAGTGCCTCTCTGACCGGCTTACTCATGGTTTTTAGGGCCAACGTCTTGACAAGAACCCGCCGCAGCATAGCCCTAGGGACTTTGCAGGATGTTCGGTTGTTGATCTTGAGATTATGCACCCGGTTGTCCGAGAAGTCGTTTTACCAACTCGTTGACCGCCTTTAAGTCGGCGCGGCCCTTGAGCTCTTTTGAGACGACTCCCATAACTTTGCCCATATCCTTGAGCCCTTTAGCACCCGTTTTTTGGAGCGCGGCGGATACGACCGTCCCAATCTCTTGCTGGCTCATTTGGGCCGGCAGATACTCGTTGAGCAAGGCGACCTCTTGCTCCTCTTTGTCGGCACGATCCCGAGCTCCTGCTTTTGTATACTCAGCCGCAGAATCTTTACGCGACTTGACCTCTTTGGTGAGTACCGAGATCACGTCCGCGTCATCGAGCTCGGTCTTGCGCTGGGCAATCCGATAGTTGCTGAGCGCCGCTTTTACCATACCCAATGTTTGACGCTTTAAGGTATCGCCACTTTTAAGTGCCGCCTTAACATCCTGATCGATCCGTTGCAAAAGTGACATGCCGGCGTGACTTTAAGGACCCCGACGATTGCGTCGGTCTGATCCTAGCGGCAGCTTGCCGAGTTTCCGTTCCAGATCTTTTTCGGCTTTAATCTGGGCCGATCGGATGGCCGATTGTCGTTGCAGGTTACGGCTCTTTTTGCGCTCAAAAAAACGGCTCTTGCGCGCATCTAAAACTCTTCCGGACTGCATGACACGCTTATTAAAGCGTCTAATCAGACTCTCAAGTGATTCGCGTTCTTTGCGTTTTACGTCAACCATATGTGTAACGGCTATCGTACGTATTTAGCCCCGTAGCGTCAAGACCTTGCACTCGCCCAACAAATTGATCAAGAATTGCTCGGCCGCCCACGGGGCGGCCCAAGTGCCTAAGGGCCCAAGGGTCGCAAGGGTCAAAAAGACTAAGGGTTTAAGGGCTACTTGCGGACGCGGAAGACAATCCGGTCGTTGGGAATCCACTGGTCGTCGGGCGCGGCACCGTAGCTGCCGAGCCAGGAGCCGTCCGAGAGCCGCGCGAGCGAGAAGACGCGCGGACCGCCGCCGCGACCGGTAATAGGTTGCGTACCGACCCAGAATACATCGCCATAGGGCTGGTCTTTGTGCTTGCGACGGAGCTCGGGGCCTGTTTCTGCCGGGGCGAGCTCGAGGCCGTACTCCTCAATGCGGGTCTTTTGGCCCGGATTGTAGAATAGTTCTTGGGTGGTGAGATAGCCCCGCTGCTTTTCTTCTTCCGGCGTCATGAGATCGCCGACCGAGAGATAGAAGAGGTCGATATCTTGGACGGTCTCGCTTGGCCGGAACTCCTCCTCTTTTTGGAGCATGCTTTGGGCCCAGGATCCGATCTGCATCCTTTGACCTCCCGCGTCTACGGTGCTCTTGATCTCTTGGATATATTGTTCTGCGGTTTTACCACCTGCCTTGAGACGCTCTCGGCGGATGGGTCGGTCTGGGAAGTGCGTGTAGATGTGCTCTATTTGGGGATGTTGGCTGAGGAGCTTAAAGATGCCGGGTTCTAGTTTGCCCACGTAGGCTTTGGTATCAGAGCGGATCTCTGTGGCGCTATGCGCGATCTGCTCCGGGGTGGCGTCAAAGACTATTAGCATGTCGGACTCAGCGTTGCGCCTACCTCGTAGCTCCGCGATACGCGGGTCACTCTCGTAGCCAAAGCCCTCAATGGGTGAGTTGAGTTCGTATAAAAAGCGCAGCTCCTGTCCCGTCAGCTCTAGCCCCTCTGTTACTTTTTTCTCGAGTGACGTGAGCTGCTTCATGTCACTGGATGCTTTGCGGTAGCGTTCGGCACCCGGCAGCGCTTGCATCTTTTCGTCCGCAATTGCTGCCATGTTGCCCTCGAGATTTTGGTCGTTGTCGGCTACTCCGCGTGCTTCTCCGATCTGTTCTCCCTGCATACGGATGGCAATCCTCGGAATAGCGGGGTTACCTTGCCGATCGTTGGTGTAGTAGACGTAGAAGTCGCCACCCTTAAGCTGGGTCTCAGCGGTGGCAAAGCCTTTGGTGCACCAGGCCGTGCCTTTGTTTTGGAGCGAGGCCCAGAGTGCCGTAGGGTCCGTACCTTTTTGGTACTTGACCCACTTACCGTGGGTCTCTTGGCGCATCTCGGGTGTTATCTCGCCGGCTTGGCGGATACCCTCGGCATACTGCTTGGCAAAGGATAACTTGGCGAACTTGGCTGCTCGCTCTTTGGTGATGAGTTGCTCTTGGGGGATGTCCTCGAGGGCCACTGCTTGTTGCGCTTTTTGGAGGCGACCCAGCATGACGGGATCACGGCTCGCCTCAATCATTTGCTCGACGTAGGCGAGCGCCCCGCGGTCGATATCCGGGAAGAGGCGCGTAGAGCCGGCCGAGCGCTTGGTAAACTCGCCCTTGTCCTTGTCGTAGTCGCCGAGGTCCAGTACGTTTCTAAAGGCATAGTAGCGGAACCACACGGGGTAGGGTTCGTTGGCGTCGGAGAGATACGAGATCCAGTTGTCGAGCGACTTCTCGAGGTCTTTCACGGCGATATCTCCCCGCTCGGCTAGCTCGGCCTCGCCGTAGTGCGCCTCAATGCCGAGGTTCCGAGCAGCTCTCTCCTCCACGCGTGCGGCTCCGGCGGCCATCTTTTCTTTGTTAGGACGAACATACTTGTTGAGGACCATTTCTCTTAGCAACGTGAGCGCGCGTGGTCGAGATTCTCCCCCGAACATCTTCTTTTGTTGTTCTTGCTTGGGATCGAGTACTAGCCTCTCGAGACGATCCAGGTAGTTCTGGATTTTAGCTTCTGCGGTCTTGGGTGCTTCTCCGGTCAGCTGCTCGGTTTTCTCGGCGGCAGCCTCAACCTCCGGTGCGTTGTGCAGTCCGTACTTACCTTTGAGGAATTCTGGGCCGGGCCCTGGGCGTTCTCCTGGCATAGATACGTTAGTGTAGCGGATTTAGAGCTGACGTAAAAGCGCGGGCGCTCGCCCCCCAGGGGCACCTCCGGGCCACTCTCGGGACCCTCTATGATCCCACTAAAAAGTAAGAACGATGTTCCTGGACTTGCGCAGCTCCGATTAAAGGTAGAACCGGTCGGGACTAGGCGCTAAGCCCGCTTGCCCGAGATGAGATGAAAATGCACGTGACCGATCTCTTGGCCGCCGCCCTTACCAACCCGGGTAAAAAGCTGCCAACCCCGGGTAATCCCGTGCTTGGCCGCCAACTCTGAGGCGACACGCAC
>JAUYIX010000009.1 GCA_030688115.1 bacterium | reverse complement strand
ACTCGCAAAAAACGCGGATACACAAAAATAAACATGGTGCGCGCGTACTTGCCGCCGATAAACAAAAAGTTTGACTCGGCTTTAAATGCGGCCGGCGCAATAATATCTTTGACGGTGGCGATACCCTCTCTAAAAATCCGCTCGGCCTCGACCAGCTCGAGCTTGGCCTTTTTATCTTTTTGCGCGTCCGGCACGTCCATGACCGGCATGGGATAGGCCAGGGCCTCGCCCTCGGCTAAGCGCCGGCCGCCCAAGCCGGCACCCGGGACGGGGCCCGCGGGCTGCGGAACAAACGGTTGCGGTGCCGGTGTTGCTTGTTGTTGATTTGCTGGTTGTGGATTTGGTTGGTCGGGCATAAGTACTCCTTATTGTTTGAGGTTATTCTCCATGATCGATAGCGAGATCTTTGATATCCGCGAGGTTCTCTTGTCCGGTGATCTCGGGGTTGTAGGTCGTGTAAACCAGCTCTATCAGCTCAGACGTATTGAGCACGATCGACTTGAGTCCCAGCGTGTTGAGTCCTACTACCACGCGCTCGACGCGCTCGAGCAGCTGACGCCTGCGCTCATCAAACTCACGGCGGCTGGTAGAGATCACTTTAGTGGGAGAAAATATCTTAGTGAACCGCGAGGCAAAGTTCTCCTCTTTGCTCTCGAGCGGATGAAAAGGAATAGTCACGTAAAAGCTTTTTTCCATAATGTTGGATATGTCGATCAACTGCTGGATGTACTCGCGATATTGCTGGGTTTGGATGCGCAGCAGCTCGTTGAGCTGGGTTTTCTCGCGCTCCTCAAGCATCTCCAAGTAGGGACGGATGTTTAGGATGCGCGATTGGATCACGATCTGCACCGGAAAGTCGATGGAGTTTAAAAAGGCCTGGTAGCCATAGACGATCGCCTCCTGCTCCTCTTGCGATTTAAGAGCAAAGTTCATGGACGAGACCATCAGGATCGCGCGCACCCCGCCATCGCGGAGTACGATCGTGCCGTCGCGTACCTCGGCAATATCAAGATAGCGCTGCGTGCTTTGCGCTTTTGACACTTTGGGTCCGGCCATTGCCGGGTTGTGCATTTGCAGTATTTTGTCGGGAGCGGTCGCGTTGTTTTTTGCCATGGTCCTTTGATTATTATTGGTGAGTTTTAGTAGAGGTCGGGATAGAGTTGCTCGCGGTCCTCAGGCACAATGCTCTCGCCCAGCACGACTTCAAAATCCAAAATGTGACTGAGCCGATCGAGACCCTCTTTACGCAAATCTCCTCGTTGGATTTTTTCGCTGTGCTCCTCGCTGTCGCCCGTTTTGATCTTTGGCAGGAGCGGATCTCTTTTCCAGAGGCGGTTTGTCGGACTAACCAAGAAGTTCAACCCGTTAATCAAGAAAAAATAAAAGGGGCGGCCATTGATTTGATAAAAGGCCATGGCGCCAAAAAATGCGGCGGTCGGGATGACCAAGATGACAAAGACCGGGACGCTCAGGGTAAAGTACTCGACGAGTCCCAGGCCGACCGCGCCGACGATGTACAAAAATTGCTGCAGCGTGAGCGGGCCAAAGATCTTATCGCGGACATCAACAAATTGCGGGACAGAGAATTGCATCAGTTGGTTGACTTAAATAGTTGGGCGACGGCGTCAAACTCCTCTTTGAGCAGGTAGGGTTGGCCTTGCTGATAGCGCTGATAAATGACCATGTCAAGCGGCTGGCCGGTGCGGATCGACTCTTGCCCGATCTGGTGGTAGAGCGTGTAGAGCGGCGATTGGCGCAGGGTTTGGGCGATGGCCTGCCGCTCACTTGGGGCGCCTTGGAGCACAACTTCGATTTTTTGTGCGACCTGTCCGATACGTTGGTCGGCCGGCTGACCGGCACGACGCAGCGCGTCGACGGATAGGCCGCGGATCTGCGTCAAAAACTTTTGGCGTGCCTCCGGAGAGGCTTGCGTAACCGGTTGCGCGGTGCGTGGGAGTGCTTGGTCTCGCTCTACTTGCTGCTGTTGCGCTCGCCGCTCGGCGACGCGCTGACCAACGGTAGGCTTTGGGGAGGGGGCAGTACGAGCAGGTGCGGTTGGTGGCCGCCGCTTGGTTTTAGACAAAAATTCCATGGTCCCGCCGCGACGTTGTCCAGCTCCACTGATCATGCGCTCGATCTCGGGACTGGCTTTATCGGAGGGCCGCTTGCCGCCAAATTCGCGCGCCCAAGTACGCCACTGCTGGACCAAAGGCTGAGAAGGACCCAAGAAGTCTTCAAAAGCGACAAAGTGCTGCTCGGCACAGTCCGCCGCCAGTGAAAAAACCATGCCTTGCGATAACTTCAGTTGTTCGGTCAACTTTGCCGGAAACTGCTCAAGCGTCAGGTTCTGCAAAAAAACCTCACCGAGCGTACGAGCAAAATCTTGGATTTTATCCTCTGGGATGCGATAGCGTGAGGCCATGCGCAAGTTTTTGAGGGTCGTATAGTGCGAGCCTAGATACTCTTGTATGCGTGGTGGAAGTTCTTCGTATGTCATGGATTTGCTACTTGGACACCAATATTACCCATTACTGCGAGTGCCTGGTCACGCGTCAACCGACCTACACCACCTCCTGGAGGAGGGGGTTGCCCCGCCACCTGGGGCTGTTGGAGGAGGCTTTTAGCATCGTTTCTAAGCGCTTGCGCGATCTGTTTTGGCAGAGCCTTAAGTACGCGCGCCATATCCTCAACGCGTAGGTTGCCGTCACCGGCCAAATTGAGTGCGCCTTGCGGTGATTGCAACTGATACATGGAGACCTTTCCTGCAGCCTCTTTGAGAATCGTCTTTTGCAAGTTTTGGCGGTTTTGTGGCTGCACTTGCATACGCGCAGGATCAAATACTCGATTTGGGTCCACTCCCTTCTCGATCGCCGCGCGCGCCATATCACGCCATTGATTGTCACTCGTGCCAGCAACATCAAGAGCCTGCTCCAACCCTTTACCAAAGGCTTTGTTCTGCTTATCTGTCCACGTTTTGAAGAACCGCGGCAAATCCGATTTACGCGTATCAAAGAGCGCTTTAGCTATTAGGGGCGATGCTAGCGCACCGGCATTTAAAGCCGCAGCATTTCTGCCACCAAATACTCTGCTTCCAAACATCTGCCTTAACACAGCGGGACGATCAGCCTGCGGAGTGTTTCGATACTTGTCGGAGAGTCTTGGATCGTGGAAACCAGCAGCACGTCGCAATTGTTCCAGCGAAGCTTGGTCAACATTCCCGCTCGTAACAAGATCATCCCAACTAATTGAGTTTTGATTAGTTATGTCATGCGCAGGATCATAGCTATCAACGACCTTACCTTGTTCGATCGCTCCAAACATCATCGCTTTTCTTTTCTTTACATCTCCCTCGGCCCCGATTCTTTCTAGCCAACCGGGCTGATTTGCTCTCAATTCCACAAGAAGGTACGGATCGTCACGCTG
>JAUYIX010000007.1 GCA_030688115.1 bacterium | reverse complement strand
CACACCATTAAGGAGGTCTGGGTTGGGTGGACCAAAACCATCGCTACCCCGTCCGCTGCTTTATTTAAGAAAAAGCTGATTGGGCGTCGCTTAAAAAAAGTGTACCGTCGCGGCAAGGTTATTATTATCGATCTTGATAAGGGGCTCTCTCTGGTCTCGCATTTTAGGATGACCGGTCATTTTAGGGTGGCGCCCGTTAGTCAGTCAGCCTCGGCGGCGCGCTGGTATCTCTATCCACCCGATCGCTTTACACGTGTCGCCTTTATGTTGGATCACGATTTAGTGCTACATTTTTCTGATATTCGTAAGTTTGCGCGTTTATGGTTAGTCGCAACGGACAGGATTAGACACATGCCAGCACTAGCCAAGCTCGGACCGGAACCACTCGAGCCAAAGTTTACACCGGACAAATTTGTGCAGTGCGTTCGGGGGTATTCCGGAATGATCAAGCCGGTCTTACTTAATCAAGCGTGTGTCGCGGGCATCGGTAATATTTACGCGGACGAGAGTTTATTTGATGCGGGGGTTCATCCAAAAACACGACTCGATAAACTGGATGACGCGCAACTCAAAGTACTCGGCCAAATGGTTAAAAAAAATCTAACCGCAGCAGTCAAACATGGTGGGTCGAGTGTCGGTGATTTTGTCAATACAAAAGGGGAGAGTGGTAAGCATGGGATGTATCTGCGAGTCTATGGCAAAAAGGGAGAACCCTGCCGGCGCCACCGCAATGGCAAACCGTGCGCCGGGACGGTTAAGCGCATCGTGGTTGCTCAACGAGGCACGCATATTTGTCCGATCTGCCAAAAAGTTAAACGATAGCCAGGGCCATGCTTATTTTACTCTCTAGTACGTCATATCGTTTGCGGGCAGAACAGCTCGCCAAAATACTCGCGACATTTAGAGTTAAAGCCGGTACCTCAGGGAGCATCGAGAGCATCGACGCATCACCAAAAATGGCTGCCAAGGAGATCTGGTCTCTGCTGGGAGCTCGCTCGCTCTTTGCCACCAAGCGACTGATCGTTATTTCGGGGTTGTTTGATCTCAGCTCTGCTGAGTCCAAAGAGTTAGTTAAAATGTTTAAGGCTAAGGAGTTGCCCGAGAGCACATCGGTTGTGGTGTTGGCACAAGAGCCGTTGCCGGCTATGACTAAACAACCGCTGGTAGCTTTTTGTAAAAAAAGTAACGCGGTCAAAACGATCTCGGTTGCGGTGCCGTCCGGGTCTGCCTTGAGTGATGAGATAATTGCACGCGCACAAGCTGCCGGTGTAACACTGGCTCCACCGGCAGCACGCTCCTTATTGGAGCGAGTGGTCGATTTTGACCAGCTTTTGCAAGAACTCGACAAGCTTATTTTGTATGCGCTCTCCAAGCCTGATCAATCGATCAGCTTAAAAGACATAGTCGATATGACCAGTTCTGCCATCGAGGCTGATATCTTTGGCATGTTACGCGCGCTCTCGCAGGGCAAGCGCGCGGAGGCCCTGCGCCTTCTCCATCAACAGCTGGCTGCGGGCTCTCATCCACTCTACATTTTGGCAATGTTGCGCTATCAGTTTAGGTCGTTGATGTTGGTTGCCCAAGCGGCACAAGCCGGAGCCGGCCCTGCGCAAATCCAGCAGAATACGGGGCTCTCTCCCTACGTGATTAGGACGATGCAGCAGACGCTCGAGCGCTATTCGGTAGACTCAATCCGTCGCATTTTTAATAAGTTACTCAATGCTGACGAGGCAATAAAAACCAGCTCCATAGATGGAGATGTTGCACTCGATTTGCTTGTATTGGCTATGAGCGCCTAGGCTTTTGCGGCCGGCTTGGCGATCTTGGACGCTGCCACCGATAATCGCGATTTGTAGCGGGAGACCGCATTTGTATGCAGAACACCGCTTTTTGCAGCCCGATCGAGCTTGCTAAAAAGGTCTTTGAGGGCGGCCTGTGACTTTGCGGCGTCTCCGGCGCTGATCGCCTTGCGGGTTGCGGCGAGGGCGCGTTTTACGGTCTGTTTTACGCGGGAGTTGTAGGTCGTGCGTCGTTTGGTTACGCGTAGGGCCTTGATTCCGGCTTTTCTTCTTGTTACTGCCATATGTGCGACATACGCTATCAGCGTGCTAAAGACATGTCAAAGATTTTTTTGTTTTTGAGTTGGTTCTGCCTGCGGTCAAAGGAGATGAGCATGCGCAAGCTGCCGGACCGATCGATGGCGGCAACGGTGTCAGCCTCTTGCTTTTGTAGAGCATTCGGGGCGGTGATTGATTGGCCGATTGCTAATTGGCCTAACTCGCGCTCTGACAAGATAATTTTTGGGAGGCTCTCGACTGCGGTCGAGAGCGGATAGAGCATTCCGGGTAGGCCCGCCACGCTGACGTCGCCTAGGCTATGGGCCTCATTGAGAGTCAGATCTCCGACTTGCGTACGCGTGAGTTGTTCTAAATATCCACCGGTGCCGAGATCCTCGCCGATGTCGCGAGCCAGTGCGCGGATGTAGGTCCCGGCCCCAACCTCGGCTGTGATGGAAATATGTGGGTAATCGTAGTGCTCGAGGGCGAGCGAGTAGATCCTGACCGTGCGCGGTTTACGCTCCACGTGCTTGCCTTGTCGCGCCAGATTGTACATGCGCGTGCCTTTAACTTTGAGAGCGGAGTAGCGCGGTGGAAGTTGCCGGATCGTGCCGGTCATGCGCGCCAATGTGAGACGGACGGAGTTCTCATCCGGTGGGTTTGTAACCGGGATGGTAGTTTTGTGTCCCTCGGTGTCGTCAGTCTCACTGATTTGGCCGAGTTTGATGCGGCCCGTGTAGTACTTTTTTTGTTGCTGAATGTAGTCGATTAAAAGAGTCGCTCGATTAAAGGCGACCACCAGTACTCCGGTTGCAAAAGGATCGAGCGTGCCGGCGTGGCCGATTTTTGCGATGCCGGTGATCGTGCGCAGCTTAGCGACCACATCAAACGAGGTCCAACCACTGGGTTTATTAATCACTAAAAATCCGCTGAGTGTCCCTGCCATGCAGCCAGTGTGCCATATTTTGTCGGATGCGGGCATGGCCGCCCCCTTTATTATTTTGAAGAGCGCAGTTTTTGGATTTGATCACGCAAACGAGCCGCCTCCTCAAACTCTAAGTTACGAGAGGCCATATCCATTTTTTCGGAGAGCATTTTGATGATCGCCTCCCGCTCGCCCGGGGCCATGTTCTCGCGCAGGATTGGCTCGGGCTCCTCGTGTGCTTTGGCACCCGCCAGGCGTCCCTCATTAATGGCCTTGATGATAGTTGCCGGCTTGACCTTGTGCTTTTTATTGTAGGCGTCCTGAAGAGCACGCCGACGTTCGGTCTCTTTGATGGCGCGCTTCATGGATCCAGTCACCTTGTCGGCGTACATAATAACGTGTCCATCGATGTGTCTGGCCGCGCGCCCCATGGTTTGGATTAAAGCGATCTCGTCGCGCAGATAGCCCTCTTTGTCCGCATCCAAAATAGCGACCAGCGATACCTCCGGCAGATCCAACCCCTCGCGCAGCAAATTGATCCCCACAATTACGTCGTAGACACCCAGACGTAAGTCACGCAAAATCTCCAGCCGCTCTAAAGTGTCAATCTCCGAGTGTAAATACTGGACTTTAATACGCAGCTCTTTTAGATACTCACTGAGCTCCTCGGCCAGTCGTTTGGTCAGCGTTGTTACAATTACGCGCTGCCCCTTGGCGATGCGCGCTTTTATTTGCCCCAGCAAATCATCAACTTGATGCAGGGTTGGCTTTATCTCGATAGTCGGATCCAGCAAAAAAGTCGGCCGGATCAGTTGCTGGACCTGCTGCTTTGATTTTTGCAGCTCATACTCACGCGGCGTGGCACTGACATAAATCGCCTGGTTAATGTGCTGGTTGAACTCCTTAAAATTAAGCGGCCGATTGTCAGCGGCAGAGGGGAGTCTAAATCCGTAATCCACTAAAACTTTTTTGCGGGCGGCGTCGCCTTTTTCCATTCCTGAGACTTGCGGCAGCGTGATGTGCGACTCATCCACAAACATCAAAAAATCGTTTGGAAAATAATCCAATAAAACCGCCGGTGGAGATCCGGGCGCGCGCCCATCAAAGTAGCGCGAGTAGTTCTCTATCCCATTGATGTAACCACTCTCTTTAAGCATCTCTAAGTCATAGGTCACACGCTCCTCCAGTCTCTGTGCCTCAACCAGTTTGCCGGCTTGCTTAAACTTGGCAACCTGGATCCCGGCATCTCTTTTTATCAAAGGTAGAACTGCCTCTATCCGTGAGCGCTCGGTGGCCCAGTGGCTAGCCGGGAATAGTACCGCCTCGTCGAGTTTTTCCAGGACCTCACCGGTAAGCGCATCGATTAGGGTTATTTTTTCCAGTTCGTCCCCAAAAAAAGAGAATCGCAGCACGTTGTCCTCATAAGTCGGATAAATCTCGAGAACATCCCCGCGCACTCTAAAAGAGCCACGACTAAAATCCAGATCGTTGCGCGCATATTGGATGGCGACCAGCTGCTTGAGAAGCTCACGCATTTGGTAACTCCGGCCGGCCGTGAACTTGATCTTGCCTTTGGCGTACTCCTCCGGAGAGCCGAGGCCGTAAATACAAGATACGGAGGCCACGATGATCACATCTCGACGAGTCAGTAATGACATGGTCGCTTGGTGGCGCAGTCGATCAATCTCATCATTGATCGAGCTGTCTTTGGCGATGTATGTATCAGTGCGCGGGATATAGGCCTCGGGTTGGTAGTAGTCGTAATACGAGACAAAATACTGTACGGCATTTTTTGGGAACAACTCTTTAAACTCACTAGCCAACTGCGCCGCCAAGGTTTTGTTATGCGCCAAAACCAGGGTCGGGCGCTGGACTTGCGCGATCACCCCCGCCATGGTCATTGTCTTGCCGCTGCCGGTGACGCCCACAAGAGTTTGGTGATCCAGGCCTTTGTTGACCCCTCTAACCAATGCCTTGATCGCCTTGGGTTGGTCCCCGGCAAATGTGTGAGTGGTGGTT
>JAUYIX010000001.1 GCA_030688115.1 bacterium | reverse complement strand
ACCGCAATCGCACTGGTTGCGTTGTGGACAAATACGAGTCGCTCGACCACCGCGGCTTGCGGTCGATGGCGCTCCAACAGCTCGACCAAATCTTTTTGTAGCTCGACGAGTCGCTCACTAAGTGTGCGTTTGGCAGAGGTTGTAATGCAGCCGTACTCGTACGCGCGCAGATCATGTCCCTGGATATCAATAATCGCGTAACCCGTGCGATGAATTCCAGGATCAAGCCCGATTACCTTCATGCTAAAAGTTTACCGCAATTTGCTGAACATCGTCGTTTTCTTCCAGTGCCTCATAAATAGCTTTGGCTTTTATTAAATCTTGACCGGATAAGACAACGCGACGTTTAACCCTATAGACCAACTCTCCATCCTCCGGTGAGTAACCGTGTGATCGTAGCTGGTCGCGGGTTTGTGCCAGGTTCGAGGCAGAACACACGACCAATAAGTGTGTTGGATCAGCAGCATCAACAATAACATCGTCTGCGCCCGACTCGATTGCATCTAATTGAGCCTGCTCTACCTGTTGCGCTGTGGCGCGCATACTTATCTGCCCTACGTGACTAAACTGCCAGGCCTGACTGCCCGTAGCGGTTAGGCGCGCATCGTGTCGACCGAGTATCATTTTTAAATCCGAGACCGTTCTGGTCTTTTTGTCAGAGATAGTCTGGATAATAAAAGCACTCCCACCGGGTCCAACGGCCTCATAGGTAAACTCCTCAAACGTCACCCCATCCAAATCACCTGAGCCGCGTTTAATGGCGCGCTCAATATTATCACTCGGCATATTTTGTGCACGGGCGCGATCAATCGCCAAACGCAGAGTAGGATTGGCCGCGGGGTCTGCTCCACCTGATCGCGCGGCCAGTGTAAGTGCTTTTGCCAGTTTGGTAAAAATCTTGCCGCGCTTTGCGTCGATCACTGATTTTTGCCGCTTGGTTGTTGCCCACTTTGAGTGACCTGACATGTCGGGTTGTAGTGTAATTGTGTGCTCGCTTAATCTTGACACGTAAGCTATACTGTGTCAGAGTATTGCGAATTAATAACACCGTTATGGTAGCAGCCTTTAACCGATTTAGTAGCAGGCAGACAGCCGAGCGCCGAGCACGTCGCGGCCGGCAACGTTTGGTTGCGCAACATGTTGCTCGCAAGCGCTCTCGCCGGACCGACAAAAAACGTGAGTGGGCAAAATTAGCCATCCGAATCGGTGTTGCCGCGCTGGTGCTCTTTGTCGTGGGTGTGGGAGCGCTATTCGCCTATTTTACAAAGGACCTACCAAATGGCACCGAGCTTAGAAATCGCGCGGCAACCGAGTCGACAAAAATCTATGCGCGGGACGGGACAACGATCTTGTACGAGATCTACGATGAGGAGCGTCGTACCAGCATTCCGTTTGATGAGATCCCCGACACGGTAAAACAAGCCACCATCGCAATTGAGGATGATGATTTTTATGCTCACCACGGAATCGACTTCCGCGGTATTTTACGCGCGGTGTATCGCAACGTGACCGGACAATCTAACGAGGGTGGTTCTACCATTACGCAACAATTGGTCAAAAATGCGATCCTCACCGACGAACACACCTACACACGCAAAATCAAAGAGTTGATCTTAGCGATCGAGATTGAGAGCCGCTTTAGCAAGGACGAGATCCTGCACCTCTACTTAAACGAGATACCGTATGGGTCTAATGCTTACGGCATCCAAGCCGCGGCGCAAACATTTTTTAATAAAGAGGCTAAGGATCTTGATTTGGCGCAGTCCGTACTTTTAGCCGCGCTGCCGCAGCGCCCAAGCACACTGTCTCCCTACGGACCCAACACTGAAGAACTCTTTGCGCGTAAAGATTTTATTTTGGAACGCATGGTTAAGCTTGGAATGATCAGCGAGGACGAGGCTGACAAAGCCAAGTCCCAGGAGCTGGCCTTTGAGGCGCCAAACATTGAGATCAAAGCCCCCCACTTTGTTTTTTGGGTCAAAGACGCTCTGGTAGAACAGTACGGCGAACAGCTGGTAGAAAAAGGTGGCTTGCGTGTGACAACTACGCTAGATCTCAACATGCAAAAAGCGGCAGAAAAAGCGGTTAAAGATGGTGCGGATAGAAACCAAGCCCAATACGGCGTCAGCAACGCCGCCCTAACCGCAATTGATCCGCGTAACGGTCAAGTAATGGCGCACGTGGGATCAAGAGACTACTTTAATGACGCTATTGATGGCTCGGTTGACGTAGCTCGCTCGTTGCAACAACCCGGGTCGTCATTTAAGCCCTACGAGTATGCGGCTGCTTTTAATAAGGGGTATGCACCGAGCACAATCTTGTTTGATGTTCGTACTGATTTTGGTGGCAATTATAAACCGGAGAACTACGACAAGGGACAACGCGGCCCGATCAGTATGCGCTCAGCATTACAGACATCGCTCAACATCCCGGCAGTTAAAACCACCTACTTGGCCGGTGTTGAGACGGTTTTGGATCAGGTACATCGTATGGGCATTACCGACCTGCAAGACAAATCCCAGTATGGGCTGGCGGTTGGTCTGGGTGCCGGTGAGATTAAACTCGTTGACCACGTGTCAGCCTTTGGTGTTTTTGCAAACGAGGGTAAAAAAGCTCCGCGTAATCTTGTGCTTAAGGTTGAGGACCCATCCGGTAAGATCCTGGATGAGTATACTGATCAGGAGGGTGAACAAGTCCTCGATAGAAACGTGGCGCTAACGATGAGTGATGTTCTGTCTGATGACGCAGCTCGATCACCGGTATTTGGCTCCGGTAGCGCGCTGACACTGCCCGGTAGACGCAACGCGGTTAAAACCGGTACAACTGAGAACAACACGGACGGTCTAACGATAGGGTATGTGCCGCAACTGGCCGCCGGGGTCTGGGTCGGCAACAACGACAACACGCCTTTTCCGGGTGGCGACGGATTTTTTACCGCGGCACCGATTTGGAACGACTTTATGAGCGAGGCACTTAAAGACACCGAGGCGGAGTGGTACCCGTCACCGGAACCCATTGCGACACCTAAGGCGGTCTTGGCCGGCAAAGCCGGTGGTAAAGGGGAAAAAGTGCGCATAAGTAAGGTTGATGGAAAATTAGCTCCGGGAGATTTGCCTGAGAATTATGTTGAAGAAAAAGAATTTGTTGAATACCACTCAATTTTGCATTACGTACAAAAAGATGATCCGCAGGGCGCTTTTCCCAGTAACCCAAGTTCTGACGAGATGTACAACCGTTGGGAGGCCGCGGTCAGCGCCTGGGGTAAGGGCAAAGATCAAGGCTCCCCCCCAAAAGAGACCAGTCCTTATGGCGCGGCTGAGGTACAGCCGACCGTTTCGATCGTACAGCCCGCTGCTGGTCAAGAGATCTCCACGTCTAACCTGAGTGTGGTCGTGAGCGCACAGGCGGTTGCGGGTGTCTCTGTCGTGGACGTAGCCCTGGACGGAGGTATTGTAGGCAGTGCCACGGCAGAACCATATACGGTTACTTTTGGTATTGCGGTCCCTAATGGGTTCCATACCATTACCGCGGTCGTTACCGATAAATACGGAGGTAAGGCTGAGACATCCATTGATATAAACATTAAACTAGACACTCAAAAACCTACGGCAGACTTTTCTTCTGCCGAGACTGCGCTTGTCACAAGTCTGGACGCGAGTTCGTCCTCCGACAATAACGGCATCGTTAATTTTAGTTGGAGTTTTGGAGATGGTGGCGCCGGCAGCGGAAAAACCGCCAGTCATACCTATGCCAGTGCCGGCACCTACTCGGTTACGCTCACGGTTAGTGACGCAGCCGGAAACACAGCGACTAAAACCAAGTCAGTAACGGTCGCTCCATGAGCCTCTTAGCTATAGCGGTTGTCAGTCACAATCGAGAGCGCGCGGTGAGCAAAGAACTTGTCGCTAACAAATTTTTGTTTACGCGACTTGGA
>JAUYIX010000094.1 GCA_030688115.1 bacterium | reverse complement strand
ATTGCGCACCCGGACGGGGCGGCATTTACCGGCGAGATCCTGGAGTTTATGCGCTCACGTTTGGCGGATTATCAGGAGGAGACCGGACACCTCTACAACCTTGAGGCCACTCCGGCCGAGGGGACTACCTACCGGTTTGCTAAAGAGGATCAAAAACGGTTCCCCGGCATTATCCAGAGCGGGGTCAAGGAGGCGCCTTACTACACCAACTCGACACACTTGCCGGTCGATTACACCGATGATCCTTTGGGCGCACTCGACCACCAGGATGATTTGCAAACCAAGTACACCGGCGGCACCGTCTTGCACTTATTTTTGGGAGAACGTGTCCGAGACTGGAAAACTTGCCGCGAGTTTGTAAAAAAAGTCGCCAATAACTATCGCTTGCCTTACTTTACCCTGACCCCGACGTTTAGCATCTGTCCGGTGCATGGTTACTTGAGCGGAGAGCTCAAGCAATGCCCCACTTGCCAGGCTACCACCGAGGTTTGGTCACGCATCGTTGGCTACTTTAGGCCCGTTGATCAGTGGAACAAAGGCAAAAAGTCTGAGTACAAAGAGCGGGTAGAGTACAGCGTGACCAAAGGTAGCAGTGGTACGCCAGCGCGGGTACCGGCAAGTGCTCCTGTGGAGCGAGTTGCAGCCGTCGAGCACGCAGAGGCTAAAGAAAAAGTCCGCGAAAAAGTCCCCGCATAAAACCTATGGTTATCGGCGGATTGCAAAAACTAAGCCTGGTCGATTACCCCGGTAAGGTCTGCTCGGTAGTCTTTACCCAGGGGTGCATGTTTAGGTGCCGGTTCTGCCATAACCCTGATCTGGTTTTGGGGAGGGTAAAAAATACCTTGTCTCCTGAGAGTGTTTTGGATTATGTGCGTGAGCATCGAAATATATTGGATGGCGTCTGCGTGACCGGGGGCGAACCAACCTTGCATCGCGATCTTGAGGATTTTTTGCGGGCGATTAAGGAGCTGGGGCTGCTGGTCAAGCTTGATAGCAACGGGATCAATCCGGCCAGGCTCGCGCACTTTGTCGAGCAGGAGTTGCTGGACTATATCGCTATGGACCTCAAAGCCCCCTGGGATAAATATAAGTCGATTATCCAAGTCTCGGACGAGGTCTCGCGCCAGCGTTGCAAAAAAACCATGCAAGTTATCCAGGACAGCGGCGTTGACCACGAGTTTAGAACAACCGTCTTGCCCCAGGTACATATCGAGGAGGATTTTGTAGTGATGGCCGGATACTTACGCCCGGGCGAGAAGTATTTTGTGCAGAACATTAACTACAAGACGACGCTGGATGAGACGCTGGACTCATCCGCGGTTTTGGACGTGTCCGGGATAGTAGAGCGGCTCTCCAGGCGATATCCAAAACTGGAGATAACAGAGCGCTAGCTCCGGTGGTCAGATGATTTGACAGTGGGACGCAAAGTATGGACGCGCGCTGGTAGTTGGGGCAGCATGGTCGGGTGATATCGCAGTGGCTTCAGTCGGATAAACATAAGGAGTGGTTAGCGCTGGCCTGGCTTGGGCTATTGCTCGTCCCTTTTGTGGCTTTGGTTTTGTGGACCCATCCCTCGGCCGATGATTTCTCCTATGCCACACAGGTGGCCGAGCGTGGTATTTGGGGCAACACGCTCTGGTATTTCAGTAACTGGTCGGGACGCTTTGCCTCTAACACACTTACGTCCCTGACTCCGGTCACTTTGAGTTTGGGTGAGGGGACGATCACGATCGCGACACTGATCTGGTATCGGATTATCGCGCTGGTGATGGTGTCGTTTTTTGCCTGGTCGCTTTGGTTTGCGCTGCGCTCGATAATGCAGCGGTTTGCGCCGGGTCCGCGCTGGTTGTTGTTGGCTCTCTACGCAGGGATCTTGACCGCGCTTTTGATTATGCTTGTGTCTCCGGCAGAACTGTTCTACTGGTATCCAGCCGCGGTGGCCTACTGTCTCCCCTGGAGTTTATTGTTTTTGGCGGTCGGTCTTAGTGTCCACTATCTGGGAGAACCGATTGCCCGGCGGCGGAGACTCTACATTAGCGCGGCAACAGCGGCGCTCGCGGTTGCGATTGGCGGGCAAGAGATGTCATTAATGATCGTGTTGGTAAGCCTGGCCGCACTGACACTATATTTGTGGAGGCGCTTGAGGAGCGGACGGCGACGTGTGCTCGTTGCTGTGGATACTATTTGTCTGGCCGCCGCCGCTGTGGCCCTGTCAGCCCCCGGAAACTTTGCACGCAAAGCCATTTGGTTAGAGCGTGGCTATGGGCAGGTTGATTTGGGTGAGCGCATCAGCAGTTGGTTGGTCGATTTAGTGAGCACATTTGGCCAGACTGTTGGATCGACGCGTTTGCTCGCGCTGCTTTTGGTTATGGCCCCGCTACTATTTATGGTTGTCAAACGATTGGCACCGACGATCAATCCGGTGATCAATCCGCTCTGGACTTTTGCACTGCTGGCTGCCCTTTGGGTTGGGGCATCGCTACCCGGTTTGCTGGCGAGTTCTCCCGAGTTATTGGGCGCCGGCAGAACCATCAACACCTACAACATAGTCACGGCCATCTTGATGATTATGTTTGTGACGCACCTGTTGTGGTGGTTGAGCGCCAAAACGGGTCCGACGCTCGCAATAATGATCACTCTGTTTGGGCGCTCGCTGCAGAGTCGAGTTGCGGGCGTGTGGCTGCTTTTGCTCGGGCTTTTTGGAGCATGGATTTTGCTCTCACCCGATACCCCGGTCTCATTGGCCTGGAGAAACACGCTCTCGGGTAGTGCCGCGGCTTATGACCGGCAATTGCAGGATCGCTACACCGCTATCCGATCGTCAGGGCAGGCCGAGGTTGTGGTGCCGACCCTCACGGACGTGCCCAAAGTGATATTTTTTGACGACATCTCAACCGATCGGCTGGATTGGCGTAACACCAGCTATGCTCGTTTTTTTGGCAAAGACTCGATAGTTTTGGAGCAAAAAGACCTGGAGCGCTAAGCGCCGGTCAGCACCCGGCTTTTAGGAGGCTGTCTGCTGTGCAGCAATCACAAAGGCCTTAACCAAATCTAAATCTTTATCAGACGTGCCCGGCTTGTCCGTCTTTGTTTTGCAATCGACCCCTTGAGGATGCACCGTAAAAATTGACTCGGCGACGTTCTCAGGTCCAAGGCCACCCGCGAGGATGACGGGGATCGAGACTTGCTCGACTATTTTTTTGCTGATCTGCCAGTCGTGTGTCTGGCCCGTTGCGCCAATGATACGTCCGTCCTGGCCCAACGTGTCCAGTAACAACCAGTCGGCAATGCCGTCATAGGCGCGGGCCTGTTGGATACTCTCAGGGCCGGTCACCGGGATAACACGCATCATCCGGGTCGACGGGTAAGCCTCTTTAAGCATTTGGACGTCCTCAGGCGAGATCTGGTCGATCAAGGCACCGATCTGGACTATGTCCGGCGCGGTTTGTTCGATGACTTTTTTTATATAGGCCAGGTCGGTCGTGAGCGGCAGAGCGATTTTTTTGGCGGGAGGCTTGATCACGGCAAAAATGTCTCGAGTTTGCTCAATGGATTTCTCCCGTGGGAACTCCCCTCTACCCACCAAGACTCCGATGTGATCGACGCCGGCTTTGATGAGCGCAGTAGCCTCTTGTGGGGATTGGGTCTCGTAGATTTGGGTGATCATTTATGTATTATGTAAAATCAATTTAGAAGTCCAACTTTGAGCAGTATACCTGATGGTGGCGTTTGATCCACTGGCGATTTATCGGGGTGAGCGCGGGCTCGACATCAGCGCCAAGAGACGATATGCTCCTGAGTTGATCCTGGATGTCATCTATGGCACCGGTAGCAATATCACTATTAATCAGATTAAAAAAAATAATGACAGACAAGCGGCATTATCCGGGTCAGGGCCAGGCAGAACCACGAGATAAGGGGGTGTTTACCTGCGTGCATTGTCATACGTTGGTTCTGCTAAAAGCGCTCGGAACCCAAAATCGCAACCACTGCCCGCGGTGTCTTTGGTCCCGGCACGTAGACGAGTCGGTGGGGGATCGCAGCGCCGATTGCCTAGAAAGTATGGAGCCGATTGGACTCACCACTAAATCCAATCAAGAGTTGATGCTGGTACATCGCTGCACCGGATGCGGTAAAGTCAGCAAAAACCGTTTGGCGGGAGATGATGACAATTCCGCAGTCATCGGAGCGCTAGAAAATAGCAAAACTCTCGATCTTGACCGGCGTCAAAGCATTACTGCTTCCGGAGTAGTCTTGTGTCAGGACCGAGACTTGGTTATCCGCCAACTATTTGGTGGCCGGGGGCGTTAGCAACGGCCGGCACTCGCATGATCAACGGATAATTGTATAATGTGATAAGTCATACGCATAATCTATTTATTATGGAAACCCAAGAACAACAAACCGACCTGGCACGTCATTACATAAAAACCTTCTCTGATACAGCCAGGGAGCCTTTTCTGATCCTTAATGGCGATCTCTATGTAGTTGGAGCCAACGCATCTTTTTATAAAAACTTTAAAGTGACAAAAGAGGACACCGACAACAAGCTGATTTACGACTTAGGAAATCGCCAGTGGGACATACCTGAGCTAAGAACTTTGCTAGAAAATATACTGCCAAAGAAAAAAGTGTTTAATGACTTTGAGGTTAAACATTACTTTCCTAAGATCGGTCAAAAGGTAATGCTGCTCAATGCCCGAAAATTAGATGACACCAACCAGATTCTGTTGGCAATTGAGGACGTTACTTTAAAGCGTGCGGTCGCAGCCAACCTAGCCGATTACACTAAAAAGCTTGAGAAAGGCATAGCCGAAAAAACGGTAGAACTTAATGCTCGTATTGATGAACTGTTAAAACTCAATCGTTTAATGACCGGGCGCGAGCTAAAAATGATCGAGTTAAAAGAGGAGATCGTTGACCTAAAAAACAAAAAAGAAGTCGACCGCGATAAAAAAGCCCGGACATAGGCCCGGAATTTGTTTGTTCATAAAACTTGGTCTCCGTTTGCTCGTATTAAAACCTGAGCGACGCCGGATCTCTCTGGTAGGGTACGGATCACTGGCTTTGGTGGCAAATTATTGCAAAGAAAACCCCAGCGAGACAATGCCCGCTGGGGAACTACTGAGTGTGCGCTCGCGCTTATGCGGGAGCGACCGAGACCATGGGACGAACTGCGAGTTTTTGGAGCACCGCGATGTGCTCTTGAATCTCCTCCAGGAGCTCGTAGGTGCAGCTGTAGTGGCCGGTCGAAACGGTGACTATGCCACTCTTGATGTCTTCGAGGAGAGCGGCTATTCGCTTCTTCTGAACGGCGAGCAGTTCATCGAGCGGCCATTTCTCCTCGAGAAAGGTCTCGAATAGAAACGGGAACAGCTGGATCACACCTCCGGGTCCGTCGCCAGCACCGCTACTCATCGGAATGCTGGCCCAGTAGCTGTGCAGAGCTTGACAGGAATGTTCACGGCAACCTGTACCGATGTCCCAGCCATGGCCGCCCATTGAGTTCTTCCACTGGTACCTGCCCCACACGTGCTCGGTGGCGTAGAGTTCGATGATAGTTTCGACTCTAGGACCAAACATCGATGAACAGTCGAGCCAGAGAGCACTTGCACGTTCCGCCCACACCAAGTTCGCTTCTTTGCATGACAGCTGCGTGTCGAGAACATCGGCGAGTCCTCGGTCTCGGCAATCCTTGCAGTGGATGTAGTGCTTGATCGAAGCGATTTCTTCTTCTTTCATCTCGCTCACGTTCTTGCGTAGCGGGATGACACGCAAGATGAGATGCGCCTCTCGGCATGACAGTTTGATTTCGGGTTTTTCTGCCTTCGCTGTAGTGGTCATTTGCCATCTCCTTCTATTCAGTTTTTTGGGTACAGTGTCTATTTCAGACATTAGCAATGGGGCCCTAAAAGTCAACACAAAGCAAAAAATAAACCCATCAAATATAGTTCGAACCGATTTGTTTTCGGGTTTTTGGCAGTTTGGAGTGCTCTCGGCTTCACCTTTCATTTTGCCCGCCCGCCCATTTCGAGCTGCGCGTCTCGCGCTGCGAGGCTGATCTCTTCTTTTGTAAATATGGTGCTCATGTTCTTTTGTTAATTAGTTGATCTTAACAAAAGAAAACCAGTGTTTTGTGTCCGTTTTATAGGGTACGGATCACTGGCGGAGGGGGTGGGATTCGAACCCACGATACCCGTGAGGGTATTCCAGTTTTCAAAACTGGTGCACTCGGCCGCTATGCGACCCCTCCCAGAAACCTACGATACCTAAGATCATGCTTGGGATTGCTGAATCCTACAATAAGTTTGTATTTCACAACATCCTCGCGCCTTTCAACAGTAACTGCTCTATTGTTGCGAAACCGAGCCATGATACCTGCTTTTCGCAAAACCGCAAACACAAATTCTCTGAGTGGTGCGCTGTGATTAACAAAAGAAAGTCGGGGATATGAATATGATTTAGTTTTGTAGAAGTGCGTTTCTTGGAAAATACATCCGTCGGTGTCCATTAATCCGCGCACACACGCAAGCGCGCTCTTTTTGTTGTTTTGTATCCAAGTGGGCACGCCCACCTGTTGACGTACTTTATCGCCTAGAACAAGCCCTTGGCCCAGAAGAAATTTCACAATATTTCTGCGTGAGACAACAATATTCAACACATTTTGATTTCGATAAATGCTCGCATTTACGTCAAAAGCATTCTTAATAAGTTTCGCCACAATCGGTACGTATGCGTAATCAGTTTCACTTCCTAGCGAAATGCATACTTGGAAACGTGAAACACTGCCGTCGCCGAGAATGATCCCGATTAATTCAGCTAGTGATTCATCTTTGTCCGGAATGGCGATATCTCGCGCCAAATACTGCGGCAAATGATCTGCCTTTTCTGCTTCGCTGAGATTGTTCCACCAACGCAACCATCCTTGCCTTTGCGCCAGTGGGTCACGGGGCATTTTTCCATATCTTGTGACAATGACATTCCAGCCAAGGCGACCGGCACGCGGCGTGTGATGGTAAGCCCTTTTGAACCGTGTGCCGGCTGGTATCGGGACATGATATTCACGTGATAATAGTTGCAGCGCCGGTTTTGAGATCGAGTATTTTTCTCGTCGCCAATCTCTGAGGGTTCGCCCACAAACATGTAACTCAGATGCAAGAGCGCCCAGGCTTTTACCTGAGTTACTGACGCATTGTTGGATGAACGCTCGCTGCTTCCCCCTCAGGAGCACAGCTCTATCGTCCATGTGGGTCTATTGTAGCAGGCAAATAACCCGGCGCACAAGTGCAAAACGGGCCAGGTAAGTCTGCGCAAGTCCAGGAACATCGTTCTCACTGTGCTTTGTGTGTCCGCCTAATGGGGAACGGATCATACGGATCACTGGCGGTGAGGGAGGGATTCGAACCCTCGCGGCGCAGTGAAGCTGCGCCCTACAGGTTTAGCAAACCCGCCTCTTCGGCCACTTGAGTACCTCACCTAATAGACCTGAGCGTACCGACCTTGAGCCTTTACGTCAACGCCGCATAGGCCAGCACCACAGCTCTGACGTCCCGGATCCCCGCCCGGCGTAATTGCATGGCGCAAGTCTCCAGCGTCGCCAGGCTGGTGGCCACATCATCAACAAGCAAAACACCCCTGAGCCGTGCTATCTGCAGATCCTCTGATGGCAGAACCGCGTAGAGCCCCTTGGCATTTGCGCGCCTGGTCAAGACCGTAAGATTCTTTTGCGGCTTGGAGCGAGACTTAATGCGCCCCAGTAGCGCTGCGTGTTTGAGCCCCGTTTGCTTGGCCAACCCCGCCGCCAATGCTGCCGCTTGATCAAAACCGCGCTGGCGTATTCTTGCGCGGCTACACGGTACATGTACCAACACGGGTTTGCGCTGCTCGAGCCCGGCCACACAAAGTTGCTGGACCAGCCGACGCACCAGCAGCGGACGCATGGCCTGTAAACCGCGCTCTTTATAGCGCGCTAAAAGTTTGTGGAACACCCGCGACTCATAAGTGTATGCCGAGATGAGTTGCTCAAGTGGCGCGTTTAGAGCGGTACAGCGCGCGCAGAGTAGCCCCCGCTCCTGGTCGTGCAGGCAAGCCGGACAAACCAGCTCCGGGGGATCACCGAGAGCCAGATTACAAGCACGACAAAGCCATACGCTGCCGCGCTTGCAGGCAACACAGCAGGGTGGGCTTAGGTAATCAAAGGCCGTTTGTTTGGCGGATAACAAAAGTGTACGCACCCCTGCGATCTAGCAGCTCCACCTTAACAAAAGATTAAGCCTGAGCTATGTAGCGCTTAGGACGATCTTTTCTTGATCGACGCGGACGCATAGGCTCTGCAGCTCGGGACGTGCAATCCGCTGGCGGGCCAATTGGGGCTCGATATGGTCCTGAATAAAAGTCCGGATAAAACGAGCACCCGTGTCCGGATTACGCTCACGCAAAGCTTTTGTAAGAACAGCCGGATCGATCGAGAGTTTGACTTGTTTTGGCAGCCGCTTGGTGAGCTTAGCAATCTCCATTGTAAAAACTCGTCGGAGTTCTGCCTCAGTGAGCGGATGAAAAGCCAGCACTTTATCGATGCGTCCCAATAACTCCGGCCGCAGCTGATCTTGCAAAGCGCGTTTAAGATCAAGCTCGCGATGTTTAACCGGAGAGACTTTGCCGTTTTGGGTAAACCCGATCAGCTCACCGCGGCCACCATACCGGTTGCCGATATTACTGGTCAGCACGCAGATCGTATTTTTAAAGTCTACGGTTTTACCGCCGGCATCAGTCAATTGTCCCTCCTCAAAAAGTTGCAGCAAGATATTTAAAATCTCGGGGTGGGCTTTTTCAATCTCATCAAAAAGGACCACGCTATAAGGAGTGCGACGGACCGCCTCGGTCAAGCGCCCGCCCTCTCCGTAGCCGATGTATCCCGGGGGAGAACCGAGCAGTCGCGAGACCATGTGGCGCTCACCAAACTCGGACATGTCCAGTCGGATAAACGCCTCGGACCGACCAAAGTATGTTTGGGCCAGTTGCTTGGTCAGTTCTGTTTTGCCAACACCGGATGGACCCATAAACAAAAATGTCCCGAGCGGCCGCTTAGGATCGGCGATGCCACTCCGCGAGCGTAAAAGCGTATCGACGACCGCAGTGATTGCATGTCGTTGGCCAATAATATTTTTGCGTAGTGTGCGCTCGAGGGCCGCCAGCCGCTGGCCATCCGTATGCATAATTTGCTCAACCGGTATCGACGTGGTGCGTGCTACGATCGCGGCGACATCATCGGGTGTGACCAGCGGCGTGGCCCGGGCGGCGATCTTGGGTTGAGTGCGCACCCGCAAGCGAGCGATCTGGTGTCGTTGGCGCAGCGCCTCATCGTAACGCTCTTGTTGGATCAGGCGCTCGGTCCTGATTTCGAGGTTAGAGACTTGTTGCTCGGAGGTCGCGTGCGCTGACGTCTCGGCGAGCGAGCGCACCTTGGCGTGCGACATGGCCTCATCAATCAAATCAAGCGCTTTGTCCGGTAAAAAACGCTCCGGCAAGTATCTGACCGAGAGTTCTACCGCGGCCTGCTGGGCCTCCGGACTTACCCGCACCCCATGGAACTGCTCGTAGAGTGGGCCGGCCTCCTTAAGCACACGCAGCGTCTCGTGCACGGTCAGCTCAGGGACCGCAACCCGCAAAAAGCGGCGCTCCAGAGCGGGGTCGCGCTCGATGTGCTGTTTAAACTCCTGAGGAGTCGTCGCACCGATAATACGGATCGCGCCTTTGGCCAGAGCGGTTTTAAGCATGTTGGCGGTATCGAGCGAGCCGCCCACGCTGCCCGTCCCGACAATAGTATGGATCTCATCAATAAAAATAATAACGTTGCCGGCGCGTTGCACCTCCTCAAGCAGACAGCGCAAACGCTCCTCAAAATCTCCCCGATAGGAGGTTCCCGAGAGCAGGCCGGCCATATCCAGCTGAACAATGCGTTTGTCAGCCAGCGGTTTGGTAACCTGCCCATGCACGATCGCGTAGGCCAGCCCCTCGATGATTGCGGTTTTACCGACACCGGGCTCGCCCACCAACATCACGTTGTTTTTTGTACGGCGCTCAAGTACATCGACGATGCGGGCCAGCTCGGTGCTGCGACCGATCACCGGATCGATTTTATGTTCTGCCGCGTGAGCGTTAAGGTCCAGGCCAAATTCATCCAACAGGGGAGTGCGCGTTTTGTCGCCGGTCGGTACCGGGGCCGAGCGCAGTTGCAGCGTCTCGGTAATATCAGGAAAATTTGTCGTCCCACGCAAAACCAATCTAAGCTGGTGACGGATCCGCGACACATTGACCTTGAGCTCGCTCAAAACTTTTTTGGCCTGACTGTCTCGTTGCGAGAGAAGCGCGGCCAGCAAATGCTCGGTCCCGACAAAGTGGTGCCGATTTTGGCCGGCCGTCCAGGTTGCTTTGATAACGGCGCGCTTGGCTTGGCCGGTGTAGAGCGGGGTCTGAGCACCTCCCGTCTTAGAGGCATGATTTTTTTGCACGTTGGCCCGGAGCCGTTCTACCGAGATATCACCACTTTTTAAGATCTCAGCAGCGACCGATCCTTTATGGATGCGCAGGGTCAGCAACAAATGGTCAGTATCGACTACAGCGTGCCCTAATGACTCAGCGGTCTCTTCTGCGGCCACAAGCACCTGCCTCAGGCGACTCGAGAATTTAGCGGTAATTGAGGTTTCCATGGATTTGACATGCTACACCTTAGCGCACATACGTGTAAAAGGTATGAACCGCTAATCCTTTTTTAAGGTTTGTGCGTTAGGATGGAGGCATGAAAGACACCGCCTACGAGGCCGCCTTGCGGATCCTGGTGCGTCGACCTCACTCTGAGGGCGAGCTTGCACAAAAGCTTAAACGTAAGAGCTTTGATGATGACGAGATCGCGGCAACGCTTGATCAGCTGCGCGCCGACCGGCATCTGGATGATAGCCGGCTCGCGCGTGACTTTGTGCAGTACCATCTCGACTACAAGCCGATGGGTAAGCGCGGCATCGCCCGGCGCATGTATCTCAAAAAGTTTACGCAGGCTGATATCGATCAAGCCTTGGTTGTGGTTGATCAGCAGGTAGAACAGCGACTTGCCGAGCAACTTGCTCGTCGCAAACTTGCAACGACCGCACTGCAAAACACTTCGCCCGAGCGCCAACGAGAAAAAGTTGTGCGTTTTTTGTTGTCACGTGGTTTTTCTAACGACACGGTTGGGTCACTATTGGATCGGTTTGAGACGATCGCAGACTAAGACTCGAGCGGCGACTTGAGACCGGCCATCCGGTACAAGTTGTTGACGCGCTCCTCGACCGGAGGGTGATCAGCCAAGATGCGGCTCAAAAACGAGCTGCCTTTTAATTTTGATACGTCGGCAAAGTAGAGCGGGGAGGTGGCGGCATTGGCAAAGCGCGCTGGCCGATCGTAGCGCGAGATTTTAAGCAGGGCGTCGGCGAGTCTCTCGGGCTGGCGCGTTATCTCGGCCCCCTTGGCATCGGCCAGCGCCTCACGTCGCCGAGAAATGGCGAGGCGCGTCAAGGTAGCCACAATCGGAGCCAGGATGGCGATGGCAATCCCAATCAAAAAAATAATACCCTGCGCGTTGCCGGAGTCGTTGCTGCTGCGCCGGCGTCCTCCACCCGTGATCCAACTAAAGCGCAAAAAATACTCGGACATCAAAACGATCAGCCCGGTCATGACCGCGACAATCGTCATGTAACGAGTATCGTAATCGCCGATGTGAGCGAGCTCGTGCGCGACCACACCCTCCAGCTCTTGCTGATCGAGTGAACGTAATAAACCGGCCGTCAGTGCGATTGAGGCGCGACGCGGATCTCGTCCGGTCGCAAAGGCGTTAGGGGCCTCATCCGGGATTATGTATATTTTTGGCGTGGGCAGGCCCGCGGTGATCGCGATATTCTCGACCACATTATAGAGGTCACGATTGGTCTCGCGCTGTACCTGCTTGGCGCCATTAACCGCCAGCGCAATCTTGTCGCCGGCAAAGTATCCGGTCAGTGTCATCGGGACACCAATCACTGCAGCCAAAACGATCGCGATCGGGCCGTAATCGGCGGCGTAGGCAAATATGGCACCGACGCCCAAGGCAAAGATCATCGTCAAGACCACCATCACGATGCTCTTAAACTTATTGGATCTGATATGTGTATAGACGGTCGCCATGTGGTTAGTTTTACGCATCAAAACAAAAACGCGCAACTTGTGCGCGCATTTGTGATAGTTGGCGCAAGCAAACTAAAATTTAACGTCCGGTACGGCCTTTTGCTCTTTGATCTCCTCTTCCGTCCCCTCAATCTGGAAGAACTCCTCTTTTTTAAACCGGAATGTACCGGCCAAGAGGTTGTTAGGGAAGACTTCAAGCTTGGTGTTGTAGTCACGCACCGTGCCGTTGTAAAAGCGGCGGGCGGCTTGGATTTTGTCCTCGGTCATGGATAGCTCTCGCTGCAGGTCCAAAAAGTTTTGGTCGGACTTGAGGTCCGGGTAGGCCTCGGCAACCGCAAACAAGCTCTTAAGAGTATCGGTCAGCATGTTCTCGGCTTTGCCGTGTTCTGCCGGAGTCTTGGCGGCAACGGCCATGTTACGAGCCTTAGTGACATTCTCAAGCACCGAGCTCTCTTGCTTGGCGTAGCCTTTTACCGTCTCAACCATATTCGGGATCAGGTTGTAGCGACGCTTAAGCTGAACATCGATCCCGCTCCAGGCATCCCGGACCTGGTTACGCAGGCCAATCAAGCGGTTATAGACGGCAATCGCAAAGAGCGCGACCAAGATAACGATGCCAAGAATGATCCAAAGAGTAAGCATAAGGAGGGGTTTAGAAATTACGTAGACAGGATAGCGCTGCAGCGCCGCGAGTCAAGTGGCACATTACCCGCGTATCATGGCACAATGGGGGGACTTCTTATGACCAAGCGTCGCGCCAAAGCACGGACCAAAAAAACTACTCCACGCAAGCACTCCTCTAAACGCATGGTCGGTGTTGATTTTGGGGCGCACTCGCTTAAGCTCGCTGAGGTAGAACACGGACCGCTCGGATCGGTAGTACGGACTTTTGGCGTGGCGCCCTACAGTATCGATAAAGCCGGACGGGCCGACTTAGTGGCTACGCTTGAGCGGTTGGCTCGCTCGGCGCACATCTCAAGCAGCGAGGTGGTTTTGACCTTGTCCGAGACCGAAGTCTGCATGATCGCAACCGGCACGTCTGCCGACACCATCCTGCAAAAACTTAACCCGCGTTTGGCCTCGGTAGCGGTATGCTGGCCGTCCGATGATCGGCTGATTGCGATTCCGCGCTGGGTTTATGATTTTTACCATCAGGTAATCGATACGGCCGGGCTAAAGTTAATCGGCCTGCAACATGTCTCGAGCGCCTTGGGCCGCAGCGTGGCGGGGGATGGTCGCGTCGGTGTCTTGGACGTTGGCGCCGAGTCCACAAGCTGGTTTGTTTTTGATCACGGGGAGCTGGTGCAACGCGCCTCTCTACCCTACGGCAGCGAGGCCCTTACGCAGGCGCTGGCGCTGGCGCATGGTTGGACGCGTGATAATGGCGAGGAGCATAAGCGCAGGCTGGCCGGTGATCCGCGCACCTGGCCCGAGGAGAGCACTCTGGTTATGGCGACTTTTTTAGAGCGTTGGTGGCAAGACCTCTTTAGACATCTGGCCGAGCACCCCTCGCATCTTAATGACCTGGTCTTGGTCGGTGGCGGCTCACGACTGGCAGCGCTTAGGGAGCATGTCTTTGAGCAGCTTGGATTAATGCCGCGCGAGTGGCGTATGCCGACCACGACCCTGGTTGCGGAGGAGCTGCGGCCACACCTCGAACCCCAATTGCCAATACTGGCCAATAGTTTGTCACACCTGGTATACTAATCGCATGGCAGACAAAAAAGTTATCTTTTTAGTAGAAGACGATTTGTTCCTCTCGGACATGTATCGGACTAAATTTGATCTATCCGGCTACGAGATGCCCCATGCCGAGGACGGCGACTCTGCGGTACGGATGATAAAAGAGACCAAACCGGACCTGGTTTTGCTTGATATTGTTCTACCTAAAAAAAGCGGTTTTGATGTGCTTAAGGCGCTCAAGGCCGATCAAGAGCTCAGCGAGATCCCCGTGATTTTATTGACCAACCTATCGCAAAAAGATGATGTCGATAAGGGCTTTAAGCTTGGCGCTAACGATTATATTATCAAGGCGCATTTTACACCGGCCGAGGTAGTCGCCAAAGTCGAGAAATTATTAAATAAAGGAGAGTAGCGTCATGTCAAAAGGATTTGCGATCAGCGGTTTTATCCTGAGTTTGATTGCCTTGGCAATCGCTGTGACATTATTGGTGCTTAATCTTACGCAGGATGACGATCCGGCAGGCTTGCCGGTAAACAATGCTCCTCTTGTTGATACGCTGGATGATCCGCATGAGATTCCGGAGGATTTTATTAATACAGGCGATGTCAGCGGCGTTGCGGATTATAGCGGCTGGGCGACCTACACCTCAGCCCATGGCCAGACGCTGCGCTATCCCGAGGGCTGGACCTTGAGTAATACGTCGATCGATGACTATGCGACCCTGGCGGAGGCGATCGAGGTTAGTGGTGCGCATTTTGCGGTTGAACATGTCACGGACCAGTCGGTCGGGGTCGAGGGGCCATCCGTCTGGCGCGGCGGGGGAGCCAAGGTTGAGGTTTTTGTGCAGGCGGACGTCTTTGTATCACTTGATGATTGGGTGGCTCAAAGTACCGCTGAGGCCCAAGCCAACAGCGCCTTGTTTGGTCAAGAGGACGATGTGATTTCGATCGAGTTACTCACGATAAACGGGGTTGCGGCGCAGCGCGTAACCTACACCGGTGGCATATATGGGGGCGGCTCAAATGTGACCTATCTGATTAAGGATGGGTACGGCTATAGCATCTCGATTTACAGTGAGGACTCAACAAATCCGCCACAAGATGCGCTGGATGTGGTTGGGTCTTTTGCGGCTACTCTATAAATAGCTCTCAAATCTAAACCTAAGCTTGGCCCGGGTGTCGCATTTGCTGGTCTAACTTGCCCTTAAAAACCTTGACAAGCGCGTTTTTGTCTGGTATAGTGCATAGTCACAAGCTTCCCAAAATAAGGAGTCAAAATAAACACCAAAACAAGGACAATCGGGCTCGTAGTGGGTCTGCTGCTGGCAATCGGAGCAGTGACCGTGGTTGCCACGGCGATCCAGATGCGTGGGCGGGTTCTGCCAAGTACTTATGTAGGTGCTACGGATGTCTCTTTGGCGACCCCGCAGGATTTAGAGCAACTGACGAGAGAGGTGATCGCTCAGTACCAGAGCCGTGAGATAGCCATTGAGCTGGATTGGTCTAAGGCGGGCTCTTTTTTGCCGGCAGAACTCGGCATCGCTCTTGACCCGATTGCGACCTCACAAAAAGTACGTGAGGGACGCATTATCGATAGCGTCTCCCCGCAATCGCTCTGGTCGGTCGTGACTACCCCGATCGATCACGTGGTCGAGCCGGTTTTTACTATCGATCAGACACGAGCCGCGGCTGTTTTTGCAAAACTCACCGGCTCGCGAGTGCGCGAGCCGGTCGATGCCCGGCTAAATGTGACTGACGGTGTTGTTGTAATCAGCCCGTCCCAAAGCGGCTATAATTTTGGCCAAACCGTTTTTACTCAGATGCTTGGCAGGCACGCCGGTAGTATGTCCACGGCACCGATCACTCTGCAGGGCGTCGAGAGTATGCCGACCGTTGTTGAGGCTGATTTGGCGCAAGCAGCCAATACGCTTGGCAAACTTTTAACCGGTGGCCTGACGTTGACGGCGGGTTCAGCCGGTTATGAGGTAAGTCCCGGAGAGCTCGGATCCTGGATCGTACCCGGTGATCCTGCGCTCGGTCAGTCCGGCTTTACCTGGAACGATGATTTGATCCGCAAAAAAATCCGGGGGATTGCGCGGGAGCAAGATCAGGCGTCCACACCGACTAAAGTCATCGGCAACACCGATGCGGTGGTCGAGCAGGGGCAGCGTGGCCTTGTGGTCGACCAAGAGGGGGCCTATTCCGCGGTCGTGGTGGCCCTGACCTCAGGTTTGGCCGAGCGCTCGGTTGTGTTGCCAACGGCGGTGACCGAACCCGAGAAAATCGCCGTTGCTGCGGCGGCTGCGCCTTCAAGCAATCTTGGTAAATCAATCCGTGTGGTTTTGTCCGAGCAGCGTTTGTACGCCTGGGAGGATGGCCAGCTGGTAAAAAGTTTTTTGGTCTCGACCGGGCTGACCGGCCCGACACCGGTTGGTAACTGGGCTGTTCATAATAAGACGTATGTACAGACTTATCGTGGTCCCGGGTATGACCTACCCAACGTGCACTACTCGAGCTGGTTTTTGCCGGAGATCGCAATCCACGAGGCCTACTGGCACAACAACTTTGGCCAGCCCATGAGTCACGGCTGTGTAAATGCTCGCATCGAGGACGCGCAATTTATTTACGAGTGGGCGCCGATCGGCACACCGGTTGAGGTTGTGTCGTAAAGGAGCTAGAGCAATGTTTTGATCAGGGCGACCGCTTGGGTCGCTGCCGTGATAACTTCTTGCATCTCTCGCATTGTGAGATCTGGTAGATCTGCTGGATAGCGGGCGTCCATGTATTCCGGATCAACAATATCTAAGAGCGGAAGGATTGCTTTGTCGAGCCGAGGATCGACGCCATGCACGTACTCAGACAATTTAAACAGATTATGCGTCTTAAACTTGTCCTCAATATCTTTGCCATGATGCACGAGTACCGCCTTGAGATATTTTTCTACCGCTTGGTGAGCGTTAAAAACCGCAGCATGTAAAAACTCGTTACGTTGTAATAAGAGTTGCGCGAGAGCAAAATCCTCGTCAGCGATTTTGATCCACTCAGCGACTTCTTTTTTTGGTGCTGTCATAGATTACTTTTCCATCTCGTACAATACGACGGTAGAACATATGCTCTTGTTCAAGTTTTTTTTGCAGCTCTTTTGGGGTTAACACGATCGCATCTACAGCCGGATCTCCAAACTTCCAAAGGCTGTGCACCTCACGCATGCGTTTTCTAATTGGCTTTTTTTCGTTTTTTATAATCAATACATCCACGTCACTAGCCGGGCCCGGCTTACCCCAAGCCATCGAGCCAAAGAGGATAATTTTTTCGGGGCCGTACTGCTTGAGGCGCTCTACTACCTGGCGAACTTTTTTGGCGGAGCCCTTGCTCATGGGGGCACTCTAGCCGTTTTTGGCTCTGTTGACAAATGTGGTGTTTTAGTGTAAAGTCACCATCCGCTCTTTGACAGTCACTCTTTTGTGCATACAGCGTTTAGAGCAGCGCCGCAGCAGGCTCTGAGCGCTGTATACACGGCCCGTCTAAGGCTCGGCATGGTGTCGGGTAAAGGATTGGCCCAAACCAAGGAGAACAAGATGAACACCCCCCAATTCCGAGAGTTTTCCGCGGCGGTCATTCGTTGGCTGCCTGACCTGGACTCGGTGATCGCGCAGTCCTGGATCGATGACCAGGGCGCCCTGCGGGATTTTCTGCAGGGACTCGATCGCGGCGGCAAGTCCGAGACGCCGTCGGTTACGGTCAAGGAGGCCACGATCGCGCAGCCCAAGGCGGTTTACCCCTCCATCGGTGAGGTCTTCGAGCTGACCCTGGAGCCCGTCAAGGCGCTCGAGATGGTCAAGTCCGACGGCTACAACCCGGAGGGCTGGCAGTTCCGGGGCAAGGAGATCACCAAGCCCGAGACCCGTAAGTTCAAGTTGGTGCAGGTCGGCTACTGCGACAGCTTCGAGCAGCTTCAGAAGAAGCTCAAGAAGCATGGCAAGAGCCCCCAGGGTCAGTGGAGGGAAGCCTACAAGAAGGCCTTCCCCGAGCCCGACGGCCAAGGTCCGGTCGGATTCGCCGACCCCTCCTGGCTGAGCCCCGACCGTCGCGCTCGCTTCCCGTTCGTCCGCACCGGTGGCGCCTCCGTCTTCTTCTGCGCTGATTATGGCTTCCACGAGTACTGGCGCTGGGTGGTCGAGGTTGAGTCGAGCAAGTAACGGCCACTTGCTCCCTCGCTAGCTTTGTTCTTTTTTTGGGACCCTCGCGTCCCTTTACCCTTGCCCCACATATCATGACGATACGTGGGGCACTTTTTTATGGGGGAAGAAATCGGTTTTCTCTAGCGATAGAGTATTTTTTTAATAGGTCTCGCTTGAGTTTTATCGTAGTGCCGTGTTGTAAAAGACCGAGATACGAGCTGAGTACCTCTGACCGGGGCGATTCGTCGATGCGCTTAAACATTCGACGCTTGGTGGTGGTGCGCAGAATGCGGTGACGTGGATAGTGCACCCAACCCAAAAAATCTACGCCAGAAGCCAAGGTATCAATAGATACTTTGCGTGGATGGAGTTCAAGCTGTAGTGAGGTTAAAAGGTAGTCGTGTATCTCGGCGAGGTAGGCCTCTAGTAGCGATCTATCGTATGAGAAAATCACAAAGTCATCGCAGTAGCGGATGTAAAACGTTGCTTTGAGTCGGTGTTTTACAAAGGCGTCGAGTGCATTTAAATACATGTTTACGAATAACTGGCTCGTGAGATTGCCGAGCGGCAGTCCAACACCCGGCCGACCAGCATTAAAACTCAAAAGTACGTTATCTAGGAGCGCTAGGATATCTTTATCAGGGATATAGGCACGTAAAATCTCTTGCAGAATATCGTGATGCACGTTTGCAAAAAACTTTTTGATATCGCATTTGAGGATCCAACAGGTCCGCGTATTGTTCTGACTGACTGTATTGCCAAAGGACGCAAAGCGTTTGAGTGCTCGGTGGACGCCTTTTTTGCGCTGACAAGAGTAAGAGTCCGCCACAAAGACGTCTTGAAAAAACGGGTACAGTTTGCGGTGGATTGCATGATGCAGTAGGCGATCACGCACACTGGCCTTATGGATATCCCGCGGCTTGGGATCGCTGATAGTAAAAGCGCGATAGCCACCGTGCCTGTACGAGCTGCTTGATAAATCTTGGTTTAGGGCTTGAATGTTTTGCATCAGCGCTAATGCATACTCTTGGGTGTCAGTCCGCGACTGCTTGCCAACCAAAAACTCGCGCCAGGCCTCGAGTAGGTTCTCGAGGCTTATGAGTTCTTTGTAGGATAGGGTAAACTGTTTTTTCATACTAAGGGCCACAAATGAGCGCATCCACACACACACACACACACACACACACATCTACGGCTGCCAATTTTACTCAAACTCGTGTCGACTTACAACGAGTGGAGATTATTTTTACGAAACTTTCCTAAGGATACGCGCTATACGCTGGGTGCAAAGGTAGACGTACTTTTTTTGGAGGTTGCCGAGGCGCTCTTTGTTGCCAGTCGCGTTGAGCGCGCGTACAAGTTACCGTTTTTACGCAAAGCCTCACTCAAGCTTGATTTGCTACGGTTCTTTCTGCAGGTGGCCTGGGAATCTAAATCACTGGACACTAAAAAATATATACGCATGTCGGAGCACTTTGATGAGATCGGCCGCATGCTGGGCGGCTGGCAAAAACAAACTTTGCAAAAAGAAACCCCCGCATCGCGCGGGGGAAAAACGTAGTTTGCTCGACTCAACCTCGACCACCCAGCGCCAGTTCTCGTTGAAGTCATTGTCAGCGTAGTTGAAGTTGGAGGTGCCATCGGTGTTGACGTACGGGAAGTTAGCGTTACGGTCGGGGTTCAGCCAGGAGGATTTATATCCAATACCATCCATAGCACCACCCATCGAATACTCTTTGGGTTGCATCTCATTTGGAGTCTAAAAACTCGCCAGTATCGGATACCAAGTAACGTTATTTTTTGTGAGCTTACTGATGACGCTGGTGCAAGGCGTGCCCGGCACCATTCTGCACTCGGTAAGTCTCGGATTTTGATCGCCCAAAGCCGTAGCCGCGAGCTTCTAAAAATCTACTCTCCGGGCAAAGTGTACCATGTTGACAGTCGCGTAGCTTTAAGGTAGGTTTGTCCCATAGGAGCCCTCCGGACGCCGACCCGCCGTAACCATTCGCGCGCTTAAGCGTTCAAGCTCCTTTTTTGATTTGGCAGTGCCAATGAGCGGACTTCACGATATCCGAGTACAAAGTTCGGTCTTAGCCCCTTTATTGCTGTTTGGTAGGCTACGTGATGTGCACGTGATTTCTTGCCGATTCTTTTGAAGTCGAGTATTGGTGATCCAAAAGAAACTTGTTTCCACATTTCTGTAATCATACTTTTTAGGATTGCCTCATTGCCTGGGTACTCATCATCAATGATGATGCTAGGGGGATACGAAAGCGATGCACGATACAGTAATAGTGTGACGCACGAGGCAAAAGTCCGTAAGACAAAGATTCGGGGCATTCCAATTCTTCTAAAATCTTGTTGAAGTCTGCGCTTAGTAAGCCCGGAAACAATAACCGTGCACGTCGTGCCATTGGCGAGAGCAAGTATTGATGGCCGACTGGTCTGTTCAATTTTGATGGATTGGTCAATGTAGAAGCGCATTATCGATCCAGGTTCTCACAGTCAGATTAAAAAAATCTTAAATCCATACGTTGACATGGGTGATCGGCATGTTGATCAGGCGCGCAAAAACGGCTAGCATTGGCGCGATATGCCGCCGAGGGAAGATAAAAGAAAAGACAAAAAAGTTCTGCCAAAAAGTCAGGCTACAGCAAGGGTTGCTAAGCTCCGCCAGGTGATCGCGCGGGAGCGTTACAACGTGCACGTCCTCGACCGGTCGAGCATGTCCGAGGCGGCTTTGGACTCGCTCAAAAAAGAGCTTTTTGATCTTGAGCAGGCTTACCCCGACCTGATCACGTCGGACTCACCGACCCAGCGCGTGGCGGGTAAACCGCTGCCGGCGTTTACTAAGGTGGCGCATCCGGCGCGGATCATGTCACTCAACGATGCGTTTGGTCCGGAGGACTTACGGACTTGGGAGGTGCGGTTCACCAAAGTTGCGGGTTTGGACCGGACTGGGGGTGGCGAGGATGGTGCCACTGGGAGTGGGGGTAAGGCCCGGCCTACCGATGGCAGTGGGGCCGCGTTTGGCTACTACTGCGAGCTTAAGATCGACGGTCTCGACATCGTGCTCAAGTACCAGGATGGGGTTTTTGTCCAAGGCGCTACTCGCGGCGATGGACAAGTGGGCGAGGATGTCACGCAAAACCTGCGCACGATCGATGCGATCCCGCTCCGGCTCGAGACCGGAGCCTTTGAAAAAAAGTTCAAGCGTAAACTGCCGCGCACGGTCTATGTGCAAGGCGAGATTTATTTACCGATCAAAGAGTTTGAGCGCATCAATACCGAGCAAAAAGCCAAAGGTGGCACGGTCTACGCTAACCCGCGCAACACTGCGGCCGGGTCGATCCGCCAACTGGACTCGCGCTTGGTGGCCGCACGCCGGCTCTCGATTTTTGTGTTCAACATTATTAGTGATCTCGGGCAGCGCACCCACGCGGAGATCCATGACATGGCGCGCACCTTAGGGCTGCCGGTAGAACCACACAGCCGCCTGGTCCGGGATCTGGGCAGCGTCGAGGAGTTTTTAAAAAACTGGGACACTAAACGTAAAAGTCTGCGCTACCAAACGGACGGGGCGGTGGTCCAGGTCAATGACGTGGCGCTTTTTAAAACGCTCGGAGTGGTTGGTAAGGCGCCGCGCGGGGCGGTGGCCTACAAGTTTGCGGCCGAGGAGGCCACCACTAAAGTCCGTGAGATCATGGTCTCGGTTGGACGGACCGGAGCACTGACCCCGATCGCGATCATGGACCCCGTGGTGGTGGCCGGCACGACCGTCTCGCGGGCGAGCTTGCACAACGAGGATGAGGTACGACGGCTGGACGTGCGTATCGGCGACACGGTTATTATCCGCAAAGCCGGCGATATTATCCCCGAGGTGGTGCGGGTGCTCCAAGAGCTACGCCCGCGCGGCGCAAAAGACTGGTCGATGCCAACAACCTGTCCCATGTGTGGCGGCAAAGTGGTCCGCAAAAAAGGCGAGGCGGCCCATTACTGCGCCAACCCCAAATGCTTTGCTATTGATCGCGAGCGCGTGATCCACATGGTGGCCGCCTTTGACATCTACTTTGTCGGTCCGAGTTTGGTCGACAAACTTTTTGATGCGCAGCTGCTAGCCGATGCGGCCGACCTCTTTGTGCTGACCCAAGGTGACTTAGAGGGTTTGCCGGGGTTTGGGCCGGTGGCGGCTAAGCGAGCACACGACGCGATCCAAGCCAAAAAACAGGTTGAACTGTCTCGGCTGCTGGGGGGACTAGGGATCCGGCACGTCGGCGGTGAGACGGCCGGCGATCTTGCGCGCCTTATCGTGCGCATGTGGCACAAGCAAAGCCTGTCAGGGGGGCCGCAAAATGAGACTAGCCCCAGGCAGCATTACGCGGGCCATGGCCCAACCCTCAAACAGCTCGTGGCCTTTTTACCGAGCCTCTCGCTGGAGGCTTGGAAAAGCACCGGGGGCATCGGTGAGGTTGTGGCCCGGAGTCTGCAGGCTTACTTTGCCGACCGGGCCAACCTGCGCTTACTCAAAAAGTTGGAGCGGGCCGGGGTCGATGTGGTTCTACCAAAAAGACAAAAAACTCAATTGGCCGGCAAGACCTTTGTGTTGACCGGGGCCCTCGAGGGTATGTCACGCGAGGTCGCCAAGCAAAAGATCGAGGACTTGGGCGGGTCGGTGGCCAGTAGTGTCTCGACGCACACCGACTATGTGGTGGCCGGGGCAGAGCCCGGTTCTAAACTCAAAAAGGCCCAAGAATTAGGCGTCCGGGCGCTCAGCCAAAAAGAATTTGTTAGCATGCTGGGCATGAGAGGCACTGCACAAATATGATAGGCGACTGGTTAAGCAGTCTGGCAGACTGGGCAACGATGTTAATCGCAGACGGAGGGTATTGGGCTCTGCTGGTCCTCATGTTTATCGACTCGGTCAACGTCCCGATCCCGTCCGAGCTGGTTTTAGGGTTTACCGGCTATCTGGTCTCGACCGGTCAGTTTAGCTTTTGGATTGCCAGCGGTGTAGCGACGGTCGGGTTCACCTTGGGGGCGGCGTTCTCTTATTGGATTGGGCTTAAAGGCGGGCGCCCGTTTGTTGAGCGCTGGGGCAAGTATTTATTGATTAGCCGACGTGATCTTGAGCGCGCCGACAAAATGTTTGCCAAATACGGCATGGCGATTGCGTTTTTCTCGCGCATGATCCCGCTGCTGCGCTCTTTTATCTCAATCCCGGCCGGGATCACGCGTGTTCCGTTTTGGTCGTATTTGGGCTACTCATTTGCGGGCTCGCTCGTGTGGAGTCTGGTGCTGGTCTATATCGGAAAAGTAGTCGGTGCGCGGTATGCCGTTGTGGCAGAAAAATTTGAGGGGGTTGAGTATGTTGTAATCGCCTTACTTGGTCTGGCCGTGCTGGGTTGGATTGCCCATTTTATTTGGGAACAACGATTGATTAGGCGCGAGGCGCATGAGGTTACTCAGGGACCGGATGACAAGATGCAACCAAAGGGCTAGGATCTGACTATGAAAATTACTGACAAACAGGTACAACATGTTGCTCAACTTGCCCGTATCGCCCTGTCGCCCGAGCAAATAACACAGTTTACGGCAGAACTCAGTAAGATCTTGGATTTTGTGGAAGAACTTAACCGGGTTGATACAAAAGGAGTTGCGGAGACGGCACATGTCACCGGGCTTAGCAACGTGACAAGGTCAGATCGACCATCGGCGCCCCTCGATCAAAAAACTTTTTTGGATGGGGCGCCGGCGCATCAACAAGGTCAAGTAAAAGTACCGGGGGTTTTTAGCGCATGAAGTCTGCAACTACCGGCCCGGCCGGCATAACCCAACTGTCTCTGGCCGATACAGCCGCGGCTTTGCGCGCAAAAAAGTTTTCTAGCGTTGAGTTACTTAAGGCCTATCAGCAGCGTCGCGCGCAGCTCGAGCCCAAGCTGGGTGCCTTTTTGTCTACTCAGGATGATTTAGCGCTCGACCAGGCCGCACAGGTTGACACTCGCATTAGCAAGGGAGAACAACTGCCCGCACTGGCCGGAATCCCAGTGGCGGTAAAAGATAACTTTAATGTGCAGGGGACTGAGACGACGGCCGGCAGTAAAATCTTAAAGGGCTATGTCTCTGCCTATGACGCCACCGCCATAAAAAAACTCCGTGAGGTTGGCGCGGTCATAGTTGGCAAAACTAATCTGGATGAGTTTGCGATGGGTTCGTCCACCGAGAACTCAGCGTTTAAACCGACAAAAAACCCTTGGGATATTACGCGTGTGCCGGGAGGATCCTCGGGCGGCAGCGCTGCTGCGGTCTCGGGCGATTTGTGTGCGGCCGCACTTGGATCGGACACGGGGGGATCGGTACGCCAACCGGCCTCGTTTACCAATACCGTCGGACTCAAACCGACCTATGGCCGGATTAGTCGCTACGGTCTGCTGGCGCTGGCCTCAAGTTTGGATGTCGTCGGCACGCTTACCAAGACGGTTGAGGATGCGGCGATCTTATTGGAGCAATTGGCTGGCCCGGATCCGCTTGACGCCACCTGTCACAACGAGCGTGCGCCCTTGTACTCGTCGCTTCTTGGTAGTGGGGAGTCGGTCAAAGGCCGGACGATCGGGCTACCCAAAGAGTATTTCTCCCAAGGATTAGATACTGCGGTGGGGGAGCAGGTGCGTGCCGCGGCAGAACAACTGAAAAAACAGGGCGCAAAAATTGTTGAGGTCTCGTTGCCGCACTCTAAGTACGCGTTGCCGACCTACTATATTTTATTGCCCTCGGAGGCCTCGGCCAACCTGGCGCGCTACGACGGGATCCGATATGGTGCCTCAACGACGCGCTCAAATGATAACCGGGCCCAAGATCTCCTCGAGGTTTATTCGCAATCGCGGGCGCAGGGTTTTGGCCCCGAGCCAATCCGTCGCATTATGCTGGGTACCTACGCGCTCTCGTCGGGATACTATGATGCCTATTATCGACAAGCGCAAAAGGTGCGGACGTTGGTTCGGCAGGATTTTCTTGAGGCCTTTAAAAACGTTGATCTGTTGCTGACACCTACCACTCCGACGACAGCCTTTAGGCTGGGAGAAAAAAAGCAAGAGCCGCTGGCCATGTATTTGAGTGATGTTATGACCGTTGCGATCAATGTCGCCGGCGTCCCGGCTCTAACCTTGCCGTGTGGTTTTGTGGATAATCTCCCGGTTGGTATGCAACTTGTCGGTCCTGATTATAACGAGGAGCTGCTATTTAAGGTCGGTCATGCCTATCAGCAAGAGACCGACTGGCACACGCGACGGCCGGCCCTTTAGCCGACTCTGTAATTAAGTTTTACTTTTTGCTACCGTACAACGGTCATGGGACGAGAACGTAATGCGCGTCTGGAGCGCAGAGAAATCAAGCAAGAGCTGCTGGCCATGCGCCGGCAGCGCCGGCGCAATCTCTGGCCGTTGCTTGTGGTGCTGCTGCTCGCGATCGCGGGTGGTAGTGCGCTCGGATATTACGCTCGTGACGACCGATCGGACGACCGGTCCGACGAAACTAATTTATCTACGATAACCGAGGAGGGCACTATGCTCAACGCAACTATAAAAACCGATAAAGGCGATATTGCTGTAGAACTTTTTAGCGATGCCGCTCCCAAGACCGTCGAAAACTTTGCTAAACTCGCACGAGAAAAGTTTTACGACGGCACAAAGTTCCACCGAGTTATTGAGGACTTTGTGATCCAAGGTGGGGATCCTAACAGCAAGGACGATGATCCATCTAATGATGGCGCGGGTGGTCCCGGGTATGAGTTTGAGGATGAGATTAATCCGCGCTCACTCGGTTTGTCGGATGACGCCATAGCGCAACTTGAGAGTGATGGCTATGTTTACAACTTTGATCTTGAGTCACACAAGATGGAGCCGGGTTCTCTAGCTATGGCTAACTCGGGACCAGCCACAAATGGTAGTCAGTTTTATGTGGTTAC
>JAUYIX010000086.1 GCA_030688115.1 bacterium | reverse complement strand
GGGGATCGAGCCGGGTGCTCAAATTGCGGCGACCGGTCAACCTAAAGGATTTAGGCAGCAGGGCAACGCCGACGAGCTTTTTTATGCCTGGGCGCTGGATAGTGTCTCGCTCTCGGGTGTGGTTGCCGGAGCCGACTCATTAGATCTTCCGCAGGCCTCCTCGCCGAGAGGGGTTCACTCTCGAACACCCCAAACCGATGAGGATCAAGATGGCATGGATGATGATTGGGAGTTGCGCTACGGATTGGATCCGACTGACCCGAGTGATGCGGACCAGGACCCTGATCAAGATGGCTATACAAACGATATCTACGCTAATGAGGATGGAGAGGTTTTGATCGTCGAGCCGGAGACAAGTGCCGGGGCGCCCGGTGGAGCCCTGACAAACCTCAAGGAGTACATTTGGGGGACCGATCCGACTAATCCGGATACCGATGGGGATGGGTTTACCGATGGGCAGGACATCGCCGGCCTTGGGCAGATGCAGCTGGCCTTGACCGTCCCACCGGATGCGGCGATCAACGACGCTCCTGTTTTGCGCTTGACCATTTTAGGTAACGGTCTCGAGGAGTTTGAGCCGGACGCACCTTTGGTCAAGCTGGACTCGAGCACAACCACGCTCACGGTCAGTGATGCCGAGCGTTTGGATGTGCGTATCGAGACCTCTAATGATAATCCGACTCCGGGAGAACAAATTACACTCACCGCCAAGCTGGGCAGCACTGATTTTCAGCCGGGGATTTTAACCTATACCTGGTTTGTAAATAACGTTATCCAGACCGAGGGCTCGGGTGAGAGTGCCTTTACCTTTGTATACACGGTGCCCGAGACGGCCGTGCCCGGGGATGTTTTGCTGATGGGTGTTAGCGCGGCAAATTTAGAGACGCGTCAGTTGGCGGAGGCCGAGCTCGAGATCCGGGTGGGGGAGCTCATGCAACTGGATTATGATCCGGCTAAAGTAGAGGCGGGGGAGGAGTTAACCGTGACCGCCACGATGGTTAACGATAGTGACCCGACCGATTTGATTTTTCACTGGTCGCTTGATGGTACTGAGCTGGTCGATCAATCGGGGCAGGGTAAAACCTCGGTGACATTGAGTGTTCCGCCGGGCTCGGGAGAACAGCACTCGGTCGGCGTTGATGTCACCACTCCGGCTGACTCCAAACCTTTTGCTGCCAGTCAAACCCAGCTGATCGAGAACCAAGCGGCGGTCTCGCTTGTAGTCTCGCCGGAGTCGGTCTCGCTTGGACAGGTTGTAACCGCACTGGCGATCCCCGAGCATTTTGCTAAAGACGCCACGCTGCGCTTTACCTGGTACGTTGACGATACATTGCTTGAGGCGCAGCCAACCAGTGAGGCGCTGGAGATTGCCGCTGATGAGGCCGGTACACACACGGTGCGGGTTGTCGTAACATCTTTAGGTCCCGGGTCAGAGACGGCCGAGGCATCCGCTCAGTTTACGGTTGGTGATGAGCTGCAATCGTCGATTAGTGCGATTAGCGAGCGGGGGGAGACTTTGGCGTCGGTGCGCGCCTCGATCGTGGGGCGACCTATGACCCTGGGGATCTTCTTTGGTGTGTTCTTTGCAGTCCTTGGTATAGTGAGTGTGTTACTAATACGTCGCAATGCTCTCTCGTAAGATACTTCCCACTTTTATACTCAGTCTCGTGCTGTTTGGCGGCGCTACGGCCGTTTTGGCTGCCGAGCATACTACAGCGGCACCGGCGGCACCGGCGGCGCCGGAGGCCTTTTGCTTGGGTAATGATTTTTATACTCTAATCACTCAGTTTTATAATATTGGCATCGGGATCGCGATCTTGTCGGCGATCTTTATGCTGGTGTACGGGGGCTACCGCCTGGTCGTATCGATTGGTCTGCCGGCTCACATCGCCTCGGGTAAAAAAGCGATCAACAATGCGATTATCGGCTTGATTATTGCGGTACTCTCGGCAGTCATCTTAAACATCCTTAACCCGCAAATTTTGACGCCCACGGACGCCGAGTGTGCTAAGCAAAGTGGCGAGCGCGGACCATTACCAGATACTAGCCCTGACCCAAACCAATGAGACGCTCATACTTTTTTGCGATCGTAATAGCCGGTGGAGTTGTAGTGATTTTTACGCTGCTGTTCTTTATTTTTGATAACCCCTACAGCCGGCTCAACCCAACACCTGAGGTTGTCATCGATCAAATAGACTTGGCAGAACAGCTGCCGCCGCTGGCCAATCAGACCGCAGATGTCGAGTTGATCACGGTTTGGACGGGAGCGGCGCTGGGGATGACGACCGGGGTTGATGGCCAGCGGCTGGTCTTTTACGACCAGGATAAACAAAAGATCGTCGTGACGGAGTTTGACGGTTCTGGGATACAAGAGCTCTCCGATACCTTGCTGGGGGTAGAGGTTATGGACGTTTCGCCAACGCGCGAGCAAGCCTGGCTGCGTCTGACCGCCCCCGAGACTCAAGAGGCGATTACGTTGGTGTACGACTTTAGGGCTCAGGAGGCGGTGCGGCTCGAGAACGGAATTAAGAGCATCGATTGGTCGCCGGATGGATCTGAGCTGGCCTATTATGTTGAGCGTGAGGGTGCCTCTCCGGCTATTAAGATTGTGGCGCGCAATGGGATCGAGCCGCGTACCGTGCGGGATGCTGTTACCGTACAGGATCCCATTATCGACTGGTATGCACCGGATGCCTTGGCCTACTGGTTGGCGCCCTCGAGTACACGGCCCTCCTCGGTCATCACCATGAACACATTTGGTCAAAATGCGGTAGAACTCTCCGGCAGTGTGCCGGCCCAGCAGGCCTTGTTCTCCCCGGATGGTACCTATGCGCTGGTAAGTTTTAACGATCCGACGACCGGTAAGCCGGTTGTGCAGCTGAGTACCACCGCGGATAGGACGTTACAGACATTGCCGCTGACCACCTGGATCGATAAATGCACTTGGATGGATGATAGCGCGCGTGCGTTGTGTTTTGTGCCGCGCGACTTGCCGGGTGGTTTTACCTATCCCGAGGATGATGATGCGACTCGCTCCTATCGTGATCAGTTGTGGCTGATTGATGCGGCGACTGCCCGGCCGCAGTTGATATTTGAGACTCAGGAGTCGATCGCGGATGCACGCCTGCCGTTTGCCGCCCAGACGGGGACGCGCCTTAACTTTTGGGTGCGGGCGAGTGATACGGCCGGGGCGGGAGGTGCGGGCCTGACCGTCGTGAGTTTGGATATCTCGGACAAAGTTATCTCGCCGAGTGTTCCGGGTTCTGATCAACCGGACACGACACAAGAGACTAACAATGCAACCGGCGATGATTCAGTAAATCTGACTTATTAATCCCATTGTAGCGGGGCGCGGCCGCCTACCAAGTTTTTATGTAAAAGAAAACCCCCAATCCGCAGATTGGGGGGGTATGTAGATGGACCGTCTACGGTTGCCAGACGGCGGTCTGGCGCCGGTTACTGAGCCGCGTTAGCTCAGTCGGAGGCTGCGGCGAAGCGCCTGGGTGGCCTCCTTTTTGCGCTGACGGTTGCGCCGCAAGCAGAGCTCCAGTTGCTCCGTTGAGATCCAACCCGCGCGGTGGAACTCCTTGAGCTCCTCGCGCTTGACTACCGTGGCCATCACGCCGACGGCTATGAGGGCTTTGAGCCCGGCGTGGCGCCGGGCCCAGGAGGCGTTGCGGTGGTCGGCCACCACCGCGGAGAGATCGGCCATCATCGGCCGCAGAGCCCCTACGGCCTCCTGGGTCCATGGCGAGCCGAGGTAGGCTAGGTTCCGGCGGTGGCGTCGGAACATCTCCTCCGTTATCTCGGGGACCAACCGGGTCCTCCGAGGTACGAGCTCAACGAGCTCGATGATGGACAGTTCGGGTAGGCTCTTTATCAGATGAGCCTGCCTATACGCGATGCTTGACCGGTATCTTGACATTGTCACTCCAAATGACTTGACCGAAAGAATAAAACGGGTAAACGCGACTTACTCCTTTCTGTTCAAATCTTTTCAAACCGAAAAATGTTCATGACAGCGCTGCCGGATGGGTCCGACAAACGCTGTCTCGGACTCCTCATATACGAACCGCGGGATCTCCTCCCCGCATGTTTCGCATAAGTTGTCGGCGGCCCCGGAGGTCAGCCAATCGAGCGCAGCCTGTTGCCAGGTCTGCACCTTCTCCCGATCGATACCCTGGATGGGCTCAAAGGGTAGCTTGCCCATCGCCTCAGCGATCAAAAAGATCCGATCACTGAGTAGGCAGAGTCTTAGCAGATCCCGCTGCCGTTGTGCCCTGCCATCAAAGGGTCCATCAAGTGGTAGCTCTGTTAAGCACGAGAGCCACGCCTGAGGTACCCAAATGGCATGTTGGCTACTCTCGGAGAGAGACGGCCAACGCACCAAAAAACACTTTTGCTTGTCGAGCGAAGACGGTTTTACGGTGCCTTGGTCAAAGACACCAATCGTCTGCCCGACGAGATACCGGAATAGTGGATTAATGGACATCATAAATGACGTGATGTCCTTTAGCTCGTCCGGCCGCTTGACGGTTGCGACCCCGATCAACTCACGCTTGAGCCCCAACGGAGCATTACGTGAGCTATTCTCGAGGCCGCCCCTAATAAGATCAAAGGGCTTTTTTTTGGCTCGAATGTGCATCGCGCACACTCCTTTCTTTAGTGTATTGTAAAAGGGCGCGGCCGCCCCAAAAAATCAAACTTTAGCGGACCTGGGAGCCTGTAACAAAATAGGCTTTATGTCAAGTCTACTCGAGATGCATTTGGGTGGCAACGCGATCTACCCTTTGTCGCAAAAGCGGCCAGGAGCGCAATCCGGGGTCGTTTTGCAGTAGTTCTACCGCAGTCTCTTTGGCCTGAGCCAGCACCCGCGAGTCCAAAACCGTGGCAAATTTAAAGCTGATCTGGCCGTGCTGCTTGGTGCCAAAGGGTTCGCCCGGACCGCGCATCTCGAGATCGGCCTCGGCAAGAGCAAAGCCGTCATCGGTGCTGCACAAAAGCTCCAAACGCTTGCGCGTCTTGTCCGTCGCCGCATCCGGGATCAGGAGACACTCGGATGGTTGTGATCCGCGACCCACCCGGCCTCTAATCTGGTGCAACTGTGCCAGTCCAAATCGCTCGGCACTCATCACTACCATCAAAGTAGCATTGCGGATATCGATACCGACCTCGATTACCGGTGTTGAGGCCAGGACGGCAAACTCTCCTTGTTTAAATCGCAGGATGGTTTGGTTTTTTTCTTGGTCGGACATGCGGCCGTGCAAAAGTCCAACGCTAATTCCGGAGAGTTCGGTGCAAAGGTCTTGATACTCATCCAGCAGCGCTCGCGCCGATACTTTATCGCTGGCGTCAATCAGCGGGTAAACAACAAAAACCTGTTCTCCCCGGGAGGCAACTTTTTTGATTTTAGCAAATAGCAGTGCTTGAGATTTTTTTTGCAACACCTTTGTGGCGACCGGCTGCCGTTGCTTAGGTTTTTGGTCCAAGACCGACAGATCAAGATCACCGTACAGAGTTAGAGCCAGCGTGCGGGGGATCGGGGTGGCGGTCATCGAGAGCAAGTGGGGCAGGTGGTTTGGTAGACGCACCTTGGTCTTGAGCAGCTGGCGTTGCTTGACCCCAAAGCGATGCTGCTCATCGACGATAACCAGTTGCAAGCGCTTAAACTGCACACTCGGTTTAAGAACGGCATGGGTCCCGATCACGATATCAAGCTTACCTTTAGCCAGGTGATCTTTAGTTTTTTTAATATCCGGATGGTCACTTACCAAAATCCCAATCTTAATCCCAAAGGGCCGTAGCAATTGTTGTAAAGTGACGTAATGTTGCTCGGCCAGGATGACGGTGGGTGCCAAAACAGCGGCTTGTCCTCCGGCGCTAGCACACGCCAGCAAAGTCATGGCCGCCACCACGGTTTTACCGGAGCCGACATCTCCCTCAAGCAGGCGATTCATGGGATGCGGTTGTGCCAAATCCTGGACTATCTGCCAGGCAGCTTTACGCTGGGCGTTGGTTAATGCAAACGGCAGTAAACCGACAAACTCTCTGAGCAACTCAGGAACCAACGGGATCGGCCGCGCATGCACTTGAGTCAGCGAGGCGCGCTCGCGCAAAACAAAAAGTGATAACAAAAACAGTTCCTCAAAAGTCATACGCTTGCGGGCGAGCTCTCGTGCCGCGTCCGTCGTCGGAAAGTGCAACTCACGCAAGGCCGGCACGCGATCCGGCAATCTCAATTGCTCTTTTAGGTGAGGTGGCAAAATGTCGGGAGTCCGAGAGACAACATCAAGCGCTTGTTTGATCCAATACCGGATTTGCTTGCTGGTAATCTTGCCCGAGAGAGGGTAGATCGGTTGCACGGTATTTTTACCAAGGGCGATGCTCGGGTCACGCACAAGCTCGGGCGACTCGAGCGTAAGCGTACCTTTATAAAGACCGACCTTGCCCCGCAAAAAAGCGATCTTACCGGAGAGTTGTTCTACCAGATAGGGCTGGTTGAACCACGTTACCGCCAGGCTACCCGACTCATCACTTAGCAGGCCCTCTTGGATGGTCAGTCGTCTGCGGTAGCTTTGTCTATTGTTGATCGATATAACTTGCGCACAAATAAGCACCGGGCTGTCGCTGGGCTTTTGGAGCGATCCGATCGTGATCGGTTTGCCGTAGTGCTCGTAGTCGCGCGGGAGGTACTCTGCCAGCTCCTGGATAGTGCGGATGCCGATGCTTTGTAAGGTGCGCGCAGCGGTAGGACCGAGCCCATGCAAGTAGATTAGTGGGTCGCCGGGTAGTATGCGGGTGCTGAGTGAGACGGGCATGCGTTTTAGTGTACCTCAGGTAGCCGGGCTGGCTATTCGGGATTGCAATTGTGTAAATAATGTGGCATTGTCGCATCCGCGTACATTACTATCGGCAAAGGAGAGAGGCCTACATGACCGTTTTTGAGCGTTTTTTGCAGGCGTTGACCGTCGCGGGCTTGACGGTTTACGTGTTGTTTGTCTCGGGCCTGCTGGTGGTCCAGGCCGTGTGGACCGCCCTTGCGTGTCGGTCTCGCCAGGCGCTGCGCTATGCGGCGGACCGCTGGATAATTTATTACAGTGCACTCCTATATGATTCTTTTAGTTGGATCAACGGAGTGCAAACCATCTTTGAGCCGGATTGGCCGGCGCTTAGGGCGCTGCTCAAGGGTAGCGGCAAGGTGGTTGTTGTAGTCAACCACCAGTCAGCGGCAGATATCCCGATCACCTGTCGACTGTTGTGGCTGGCAGGGATCACCAACGCTCGCTGGCTGGTAAAACGTTGGGCCTATCAGTCCAAGCGCTTTAGCTGGCTACGCATCCCATTCGCATGCGTCCCCGGTATCGGATGGGCGCTTTGGCTCAATCGCAGTGCTTTTTTGGAGCGTGGCGGATGTCGCGATGACATCCGGCAAATCCGGGCCTGCACGCAGCTGGCCCAAAAAGACGGCGCCGCGATAGTGTTTTTTCCGGAGGGCACGCGTCTGCCGCAAGAACTCAGTGGTGCCAGCACCAACGGGCAGCAGCCTCGCTTTACGCTGGTTCCGGAGACGGGGGCCGTGCGCCTGATCAGCAAGCAGCTGCCCGAGTACGCCTTTGTCTCCATAACAATCGTGTACAAGCGGCCAATCCCGCGCGGAGTTTGGTCGCTATGGCGTCTGCGGCGGACCAAGGTCCACGTCTACTGGACGTATTACGAGACCTTGGTGGGCCAGGATGCCCGCACATGGACCCAAAACGAGTGGGAGCACAAGCATAATTTGCTAAAAGTGCACCACGACGCTCATCTTACGAGGTGAGCGTTCTTTTTTATGGAGCGGTCTCGAGATCAGGTGTAACATCCTCAAGCTCTTCATCCGTCGCTTGATCGTCAAAAGACTCTGAGGTCAGGTCTTCCGGGCTAATCACGATTGGCGAGACGTTGATAATTTTGTGCTCTCCGGGCCGATAGATAACAGCGCTATTGCGATAGAGTAACAACTGATCACCGTTGGCCGCGTTTACAAAAAACTCCTGGTTTTCTTGTTGCAGAGAGGCAACGTCGATAATCGTGGCGACCGCCGGCTCCTCGTCTGTCGGAACCAGCAAAATCTCGGATACCTGTTGGATCGTTTGCTGGGTCGCTTGTTCTGCCAGCTCAAGCTGGGACTCGGGACTGCGCAATTGCTGATTAATCCAAATGAGATACGCCATTACCGCCGCCATGAGCACCACCAGTATCCAAGCAACAAGGTGCAGCGGAGAGCGTTTGTTATTTTGGGTAGTGGTTGTTACAGGCATCTTAGTCATACTTATATCCCGATCATAATTACGTTATCCGGCAGTGTAGCATGCCCCGAGGTTTTCCAAAGTTCATCGGCAGCCGCTCCGGCGCCAGCTTGTGTGGCTCCACTTTTTATTGACGGCAAAAATGCTGTGCCCGCAATCAGATCAGCGACCGCGGAGTCGTCAGCTAGGCGCAACTCAATCGCTGCGCTATTGCGCTTGATAGCAGGAAAGCTAGCCGTAGTTCCACCAAACTGCAAGAGTCCAAAGTCGGTGAAGGCTGAGTCAGTTAAACGGATATTCCCGTCAGCATCAGACCAGATAACTGAGCGCGCGGTCGCTCCAGTTTTCCAAGAAAATGCCCCCGTTGCTGATATTTGCACGCTTGCCCCCGCAAATACAGAATCTTTGACCGTCAAGCGTCCGGTATTGGTTAAGCTCAGCCTTTCATTTCCATCAGCTGTGCCGCCAGAGTACATACGCATGAGGTAGCTCGTCCCAGGGCTTGCCGTGTCCGTATTCACAATCCTCAGACCATAATCATTGCCACTCGTGGCTTTGTTAGTCGTGTAGTTGATCGTAAAAGCAGTCTCGTCACCCGTTGCGGCATCAAGGACTGCGGTTTGTGTGATTTGGCTGTCGGCCCCAATTCGCAGTCGCTCCGTTGCGGTTTTAGTGTTGAACCAAATATCACCACTAGCAACGCCAACTATTGCTGTGTTCGCTCCGCCCCACTGTAACCCCGTGTTTGAACCCACGACGAGACCACCTGTCGCCGATATTTTGCCGGCCCTGTTGATATAAGCGTATTCAGTGCCATTAGTTAAAAAACTGGCAATCTTATCAGACCCAAGCAGTGTATTGAGCGTATCAAAAGTATAGGCTACAGAACTGCCCGTTGTAGCAACATCTGGGTTTAAGAACATATCACTCCCGCTGCCCGCGGTGATCGTAGATGCGTGCAAACCCCCAAGGCCCGTGGAGCCATCAGTGACTTCCAGCACTCCAGCCAAAGAGCGCTCTAGCCCTATGTCTTTAGCTCCGCTGTAGGCGGTCGTTGACGACCAGCTCAGTCCGTTATCCGAGGCCAGCTGAAAGCCGCCACCGGCTATCAGGCCCCAATCGCTAGCGGATTGTTCGACCTCATTTACTCTAAGCATATTGCCCGTATCATCAAAAAACAGGTTTGCGTTGTCCTCGGTCGGCGCTCCCGTAGCATCTGCAAATAGGACCGAACCCGCGCTAAAACCACCGAGACTGGCTAAGCTGCCGCCCACCTCTTGCAGCGCATTCTCTACTTCTGTCGCGGTATAGTAGCCGCCCAAATCCTCGATCATTATGTCGACCGCCGAGACTTGTCCTGCTGCTGTTCCAAAATCAATGTTGCTCTCCCCAACAACCCCCACGGCGATACCTCCAGCACCAACGCTTATGGTTCCATCGGCCGCAAG
>JAUYIX010000068.1 GCA_030688115.1 bacterium | reverse complement strand
GTTGGAGACTTAGTTAAATGGTTTTTGATCATCGTCTCGGTGCTGGCCGCTGCTGACATCTTACGCTTGAGTGAGATCTCGGTATTCTTGCGGAGCATACTGTTGTACTTCCCTAACGTGGTTGTTGCGGTTGTCATTGTGATTATCGGTGTGCTGGTTGGTAACTTTGTTCAGCGATTGGTCTTGGGTGCAGGTAAAACCGCCAAGCTGCCGAGCATCCCCTTGATCTCAGCCTTTGCGCGCTGGTCAGTGATCGTGTTCTCGGTCTTGGCCGCCTTGGTACAGTTGCAAGTCGCCGCCTCGTTGATCCAGATACTCTTTACCGGTGTGATCGCCATGCTTGCGATCGCTGGTGGGTTAGCCTTTGGTCTGGGTGGTAAAAATTATGCAGAACATCTTATGACTCGCTTTAGAGAGACGGCCGAGGCCGACTCGCACTCGCCTAAAAAATCAAACGGCTCAAACGACAAAGAGCACATGATGGGAGAGTAGACAGACCGCTCTACTTACGTAGCGCGCCGCCGCCTCGGAGGATTTCCTCCGCAGGCGGCGCGCATATAAAGTGTCGCCAACTCTTAAAGCGGTACGCTCTCTGTATATATCGTTATTGCGTGATGGGGTGTCCGGCGGGGCTCGAACCCGCGACATCCAGAACCACAATCTGGCGCTCTACCAGCTGAGCTACGGACACCATACCGGGCTAGAATGCCCGTTGTTAGCGCGCCAGTCAACTAGCTAGCGCTCAACAACAAACGAGGTATGTCCCTGCGGTTGGCCGTCGGCAACCACGCAGCGCTGCACTTTTGCTCGGCTGGGACCGGTGCGGCACCAGTCTACGAGTAGTTGCACGTCTTCGGGAGAACCCTCGGCTTCCAGGTACACGCTGCCATCAGGTTCGTTTTTGACCAGGCCGGTTAGATTGTGTAGTCGGGCAAAGGCGGCCGCCTGCGCCCTAAAAAAGACCCCCTGAACCTGACCATATACTCGGATCGTGCGCTGCTGTTTTTGCGTCATGGCTTTATCCTAGCAAAAAAGTGCCCCGCCGGAAGTCGTGATACCCGGCGGGGCTAAAATGGGGCAGTTCAGATGTTCTCGAGGATGCGCAGATCCTCAGAGCTGAGCTTTTTCGAGGCTGATGAGCCCCGGGACTCAGACGTAAGCTCGGTGGCCGTAGGCGTGTTGCGCCTGACCAGTGCGCGTCGCTGCTCGGCGACGCGTTGCCGGACCTCGTCGTAGTCGGCCAACACCCGCTCCTGCGTTTGCCAGCAGGTCTGGTCGGTCACCCGTACCTCCTGCAAAAATCGCAGGGCCATCCGGTAATCGGTAAACGAGGGCCGATTACCGCAGGAGTCGTCCAATTGCACGGCGATGGTGCCGTGCTCAGGAGAGACACTGATCCGATGCAGGTGCCATTTTTTTAAGCGCTCCTGCTCGGAGATCACGCGACCACGCCGCACGATCCAACCACCCACGTACCAGACGAGGATGTTTGGGCCGTAGGTTGGGGCGAACCTCCTACGGATCACAAGGGGGTGCTCGGTGTCGTCTTGCATGACGAGTTGTCTACCCAGGATAGTGGCCTCGATGGTGCGGATCCACCAGCCCAGCGTCCGATGCAGGGCCGTGGCCGGAGACTCTCGATCTGTGTGCCAACATAGGAGTAGCGTTACCACTCCCGTTGTAAACCAAGCCGATAGCCCGAGGCCCGGTCGATACCAGGACAGCAAGGTCAGGCCCGCCAGCAAGGCTGCCGAGAGCACAACCACGATGTTTCCGTAGGGGATCGGTGCCGCTTGTCGCAGCAGATCGATACGTTCTTGTTTTTTCAAGTGGTTCTCCTTTTTAGCGTGACGTGAAATTGTACGTCACACAAAAAGCATCAGTTTATAAAGTGCGATAAACGGCTCATCGCGGTTGATTAGCAAGGGTTAATTAGCACGAGAGAGCTCCTCTATCTAACAGGTTCTACCTCTTGCGTCAAGCGGCCAATAAGAGTATTTTTTTGGTATGGGACTATTTGGTGATATTGCAAAAGGGCTGAACGTTTTTAGTTCTTCCAAAAAGAAGGACCCCGTCAAGGTCGCAAAGGGCGCCATGACTTTTTCGGAATATCAAAAAGCGCTGGGTCTATATGCGCAAATCAAACAGCTTAAAAAAACCAAGGAGTCCAGTGAGCGCAGACTTAAAAGTTATGCGGGTGTGCAACTGGCTAAAAGCCAAAGCCCCGAAAGAATTGATGAGATGTTAAAGCAGGACTATATGCATCCAACATATCGTCGTCTGGTGAATAAATGGCGGAATACCTCACCGGCAACCAAAAAAAAGTTTAAGGAGATCACAGGCGGCGGGTCACCACCTTGGGAGACCGGGGATAGCTTATTGTAGTAATTACTGGTGCGCCCGGTAGGATTCGAACCTACGACCCTCGGTTCCGAAAACCGATGCTCTAATCCGCAGAGCTACGGACGCATGTCTGAGGGCAGTCTGTCAAAAACTACGACGAGACACAAGGTACAGGTATGTCCTGTCAACGGGAAGTTAAAATGTCCGGCATAATCTTTTACGTTTTTATCACGATTGGGTGAGTTACCCGGGTGATATACTGCCGCATCATCAGTAACCGTTAAACCAATGTGTGGAGTAGTTGGTCTTGTTCCATTTGAGCCAAAAATAGCGGTCAATAAGGAGCTGACCGATAGTCTTGGTCTACTCCTGTATCGCGGCTACGACAGCGTGGGAGCGGCACGTGTTTTTAGTGATGACGGCGTTGATCTGGTAAAGATGCGAGCCGAGGGCGCCGAGCCGCACGCGCGACTTTTGGAGCAGCTGCACAAAACCAGGCAGCCGGTGCGCGCGATGATCGGTCACTCGCGCTGGGCAACCCACGGACCGGCCACCCAAAAAAACGCGCATCCCCATCAAAACTGC
>JAUYIX010000049.1 GCA_030688115.1 bacterium | reverse complement strand
AAAGATCAAAAGGGAGCGGGAGTTCGCCAACTAGTTTTGTTACCTCGTGCGTACGCTCAATCTTTCGTTTTTTGGTTTTTTTTACGATGAACAAATCCAGGTCACTGCCCTTGCCGGGCGTTCCCCAGGCATACGAACCAAACAGTATTACCCGCTCAGGCTTGTATGACTTGAGCTTACGCACGGCTTGTTCGAGACTTTTTTGTGCTTTTTTACTCATATGACTAAATATTGCATTTGTGGGCAGTCGCGGCAAGCCCGAGGCCGCACCCATGATTTTGAAGTAACTAGCGCAATCGCATGCGCACCTGCTACAATCAGTCAATGTCAAAGCGCACACCAGCAAAGCGAGCCACACATAAGCACTCGTCCGAGTCCAAACTAATCCAACATACACTGCCTAACGGCCTGCGTTTTTACGCCGTGCCGGAGCCCTCTACCAGCGCGGTCACACTGCTGGTCATGTACCAGGTCGGCTCACGCTATGAGACCGACAAGGTCGCCGGCATTTCGCACTTTTTGGAGCACATGTTTTTTAAGGGCACCAAGCGTCGCCCGGATGCGCGCACGATTACACGTGAGCTGGACAGTTTGGGAGCCGAGTACAACGCCTTTACCAGTAAGGACTACACCGGTTATTACATTAAAACCGCGGCAGAACATCTCACAAAAAGCTATGATGTTCTGGCAGATATGCTCTTGCACTCAACCTTTATACCGCGAGATGTAAAGCGCGAGCGCACCGTGATCCTCGAGGAGATGCGCATGTATCGGGATAACCCACTAATGTACATGGGAGATCTCTTTGAGTCTGCCCTGTTTGGTAAAAATGCTCTGGGCCGCGAGATTATTGGCTTTAAGGACACGATTTTGGGGATGACCTCGGCCGATCTCAAACGCTACTATGAGATGTTCTACCAGCCTAAAAATATGGTGGTGGCCGTGGCCGGCAATGTTAAACCGAATACTGCGCTGGCAATGACCAAGAAATATTTTGCGAGCCTTAAGCCGGCCCGACGTTTGCCGTTTTTCTCCTGCTCGATCATGCACAAGGAGCCGCAGGTAGCGCTTATGCCAAAACCGACCGAGCAAGTTCAGTTGTGCGTTGGGTTCCCTGGATACTCGTACACGCACCCCCGCTTGACGGCCTTGGAGGTGCTGCATGGGGTGCTGGGGTCCGGAATGAGTTCGCGTCTTTTTGAGATTATTAGAGAGCAGATGGGTTTGGCCTATAACGTAAAGACCGGCCTTGAGAGCTACGAGGACTTTGGGGCTTTTTATGCACGAGCCGGGACCGATCCCAAAAAGACCATGCAGGCGCTTAAGCATATTCTTAAGGAGTTCTCCCGGGTAAAAAGGGAGCTTGTCTCGGTCGAGGAGCTTAAGCGCGCTAAGTCGTTTTTGACCGGACAGCTGGCGCTTCAGCTGGAGCAATCCGATGATTATGCTCAACTGGTCGCTCATCAGGCATTTTTTAAGGATAAGATGGAGACGCTTAAGGGCATTCAGGATCGGATTAACAAAGTTACTCGGGCAGAGTTGCGCGAGGCCGCTCGAGAGGTAATGGACCCCGCTAAGTTGACCCTGGCGTTGATCGGACCCTTTAAGGACAAGCGCCCTTTTGCGCGAGTATTGCGGACATTTAAGTAGCAGTACGGTACACTGTTGTCGTGAGTTCTATACCCTCTCAACCGCAACAAATAACGATCTCGACGGGCACCATCCTAAAAACGGTTGCAATATTGTTAGTGGTCGGCCTTTTATGGTTTATCCGAGACATTGTAGTGATCGTGCTTTTCTCAATGATTTTGGCCTCTGCGATCGATCCGGCCGTTGACCGACTGCAAAAGCTCAAGATCCCCCGTATGCTGGGAGTTTTGCTGATCTTGTTGCTCTTGGTTGGTGTCTTTGCGGGTGTTATTACGCTGTTGATCCCGCCCATCGCCGAGCAAATCTCAGACTTAGCTCGCCAGGTACCGGACCTCTTTACCTCGGATCGTATAGATATTCTGCAGCAATTGCAGAACACCGCGCGCAATTTAGAGCTGACCGAGAGTCTTAAAGAGCTCTTTAGCTCGATCGGTAACACACTCAGCAGCACCACCGGCGGTATATTCTCCACGGTCTCGAGCTTTTTTGGCGGGGTCTTTAGCGTAATCTCGATCGCAGTTTTGACGTTTTATCTGACGGCCGAGGAGAAGGGGATTAAAAAGTTTTTCCATGTGATCGTGCCGGTCAAACATCGCGCCTACAGCACGGACGTAATCGAGCGGATCCAAATCAAGCTGGGAGCCTGGTTGCGCAGTTACCTGTTGCTCTCGCTGTTTGTGGGCACGTTAATCTTTATCGGCTTGAGTTTGATTGGCGTCAAATATGCTCTGGTATTAGCGCTCTTAGCGGGCCTGTTTGAGTTTATCCCGTACGTTGGACCGATATCCGCAACCATCCCGGCAGTATTTTTTGCGCTTGCCGATAGTCCTCTCAAAGCGCTGCTGGTACTCGTGCTCTATCTAGTTGTTAATCAGGTAGAACAATATCTGGTCGTGCCGCGTCTATTTAAAAAAACGGTCGGCCTAAATCCGGTCGTGGTGGTTTTAGTGTTACTGGTTGGAGCAAAATTGGCCGGAATTATTGGGTTGCTATTGGCCGTTCCGCTGACCATTGCGCTGATAGAGATCGGACGCGATATGTTTGAGAACGGTGCGATCGCGCAGAGCCGCTTTGTACGATCGCGGCGTAGTTAGTTAGCGCCCTACCGCAGAGGTCCAGGGCAGTGCCCAAACCGCAAGTAGTATCAGCGAGACCAGGATCGGTAGGCTGGGGAGCAGCCGCGTATGCCAGTGCCCAAAGTGATGCCAACGCGAGTGCCAGGCCAACAGTCGCGACCTCAAAAAAAACTGCAAGGCCTCCAGCACGTCCGGCACGATCGCCGCAAAAGCGGGGATCAGTATCGGAGCGTCCCAACCAAAATACCAGGCTAATCCGACAAAAATCGGCAGACTGATTAAGGGCTCGAGCCCCATTTTCCAAGTGTCCTCCCACTTGGAGCGATAACGCGGTAGGTAGTTCCAATGGGGCAGGTGGTCGATGGCGTAATGCGACAGCACTCCCAGCCCCGTGGCGGTCGGTAGGTCCGGCACGAGCGCTCCCACAGCCGCACCGGTTAATAGATGAACCCCAAAAAACATACAGCGACTCTACGCTCAGGCCCGTAAACCTGCAAATGCCAGTACCCGGGTCGTACCGCTGACAGGTTCTGCCGGCTCTGCTACCTTATAGCTATGCCGCAAATTGATTTACGACAACTTGAGCGCGATCTTCTTGAGCATCCTGATTTGTCAGGGCTAACTCCGGAAGAACAACTCGAGATACTTAAAGAGCGTGCCAAGCATGTTGTCGGGGAGGAGCGGCTGCTCGTGTATCTAAAACGTGCCCAAAAAGCGCGCCGAGGTCTGCGCGTTAAATTTGGGATTGATCCGACGGGCCATCAATTGCATCTTGGGCACGCAATCCCGCTGGTTCTTTTTAGGCGTTTGCAAAAAATGGGGCACGAGGTGACGCTGGTGATCGGTGACTTTACCGCTCGTATTGGGGACCCGGCCGGGCGCATTGCTGACAGGCCGATGCTTACCGAGGATGTCATTGCGCAAAATTTTAAGACCTACGAGCAGCAAGCCGGGCGCATTATTGACCTCAAGCACGCGGCCATACGGCGTAACAGCGATTGGCTGGGCAAACTTTTGCTCTCTGACTTTATTAAGCGTATCCAAGGATTAACGGTCGCGAGTGCCATGCAGCGGGAGGACTTTAAAAAGCGAGAGACATTGACACGGGTGGAGTTACTCTACGCAAGTTTTACCGGTCTGGACTCGATCGAACTCAAAACAGAGCTTGAGATAGGTGGTGATGATCAGCTCTTAAATTTTTATGACGCGGCGCGGGTGATGGAGAGTAGCAAGCTGGATCCCGAGGCAGCCCTGACCACGGACTTGCTGATCGGCACCAGTGGCCAAGGGCTTAAGATGAGTAAATCACTCAACAACTATGTCGCCCTGGACGAGTCGCCGGAGCAGATGTTTGGCCAGATTATGCGGATTCCCGACAGTCTTTTGGAGCAGTACTTTAAGCTGCTTACCGACATCAGAGACGCGCAGTGGACGGTGCTAGCTCGCGCGCTTAAGAGCCAAGCGCTCAATCCTATGCATCTTAAACGGAGCCTGGCCCGTATAATAGTGGCTGATCTAAATAGTGTCGAGGAGGCCGATAAAGCCGAGGACTTTTTTAACAAAACGATCGTCGACAAAAAACCTGACAGCGCTGCGGTCAAAAATGTTTTGATAAAGAGTGCAGGTTTTAAGACCTGGGTCCAACTTATTGTGCAGCTAAAAGTGACGGGCGCCACTTCCGGAGCTGCGGTAAGACGGTTGTTCAACCAAAAGGGCGTGCATCTGCAGACCGACAGCGGTTGGCGGACACTCACCCTGGATGACGCCATGCCAAAAAAGGGGCAAAAAATGACGATCCGCGTCGGCAAGCGACACTACCGCAACGTTACAATCGCATGAGTGACACGTCGGACAGCCGGCGCGCGGTCTTTGGGGGCGGTTGTTTTTGGTGCACCGAGGCGCTTTTTGCCAGTTTGCGAGGGGTGCACGAGGTAGTGCCGGGGTATGCGGGCGGCCAAACTGCCAACCCGTCTTATGATGCGGTCTGCTCCGGCGCAACCGGTCACGCCGAGGTTATTAGAGTAACTTTTGACCCCTCGCAGATCGCGTATACTGACCTATTGACCGTTTTTTTTGGTACGCACGATGCGACCACAAAGGACCGCCAGGGTAATGACGTTGGCGCCCAGTACCGGTCGATAATCTTGTACGACTCGGAGGAGCAAAAAGCGCAAGCCAACAAAAAGATTTCTGATTTGACCCTGCAGGGCGTTAAGATCGTCACGGAGGTTAAACCGCTAAAAGAGTTCTACCCGGCCGAGGAGGACCATCGCGGATATTACCAAAAAAATACCGAACAGCCCTACTGCCAGATGGTTATTAATCCCAAACTCGAAAAACTAAAGACCCAGTTTAACGCGCTGCTAAAAAACGCTCAGTAACCGGTAAGGCAGCACAGCTCAATATCAGGCAGCGGGGCGCCAGAAATGGAGTACTTGCCAAGTACAAATCGCTGGTGGGCAGGGAGGGATTCGAACCCCCGAAGGCGTAAGCCAGCAGATTTACAGTCTGCCCCGGTTGACCACTTCGGTACCTGCCCGGATCTGCATTTAGGGTCCGGCGCCAAAGGCCGAACAAATCATGCGAAAACACTATACGTGGGGTCGGGGTGGTTGTCTATTCGTGTGGCGCCTGCGGAGTTAAATAAAAAGTGTCGACTATCATAGTAGCCAATTAATCGCGTGAATTGACATGCGGGGTAAAACATGGCAAAAGACGGGTATTAATTCACGGTTTGTTCTTTATTATCATTTAGCAGCCTGACAGGTTGCCAGGCAAGGGAGATGAGACTCATGAAAAGCATAGACCTAGTAGGTACCGACATAGAGGCGGGAGTAGCCGAGCAGACAGCTCCAGCCCCGGCCCCGGCGTTACCACAGGACCTAAATATCGAGGAGCTACTGAGCGCCGTAAGGGCAAAAACACAGTCCTCAAACGCGCAGATGCGGCGCCTCGGGTTCCACGATCTGGACCCAAGGCCGGAGCCGACCAAGGCGTCCCTGAGAGATAAACTGCTCGGGATGGAGCCGATCAAACGCGAGGCTCTCTATGAGTTGTTTCGGGGGCCCGATGCCGGTCCTCTTTATCGCCTCGAGCTTGGCGCCACGGCGCAGCTTATGCGTGCGCGCTCCTACGTGGTCGATCTGTGCGAGGCCCGACCAATGCCAGAGAAGTGGCGCAGCGACATCCCGCTGCCCGAGCTAGAGGTGATCGGCTACCAGTTCGGCATGTGGGACGGCCGGGATTGGGACCCCAAGCTGATTGCCGATCATATCGGCAGGGGACCCGGAAAAACGGCTCAGCTGCTTAAAGCGGGCCACAAAAAATTGCGGCGAATCCGTCGCCGCTCACGCTAACTCCCACCCTGACCCCTACCCCTCAAAACCCCCGCCCGGCTTTGCCTGGCGGGGGTTCGTTTTTTTAGGCACAATGTAGCAATGGCATTATTATACGTAATCGCAACGCCAATAGGTAACCGCGCCGACCTATCCGCACGGGCGGCCGAGACACTCACCTCGGTAGACTTGATCGTGAGCGAAAAACCACTCTCGAGTAAAAAGTTGCTAGACCCGCTCGGCATAAAAACCCGTGTTCTACCTGTGTTTGCTCCGGGTAAACGTTTTGCAATTAATCCGGTTTTGGCAGCGCTCAAATCCGGCGAGGATGTTGCACTGATCAGTGAGGCGGGCACCCCCGGGATCAACGATCCGGGTGGTGTAATCGTGGCGGCTGTGCGAGCGGCCGGGCATGAGGTCAGAGGAGTGCCGGGCGCCAATGCAGCCGTGACCGCTGCGAGCATTAGCGGGTTCCCGATGGATGAGTTTATTTTTAAGGGTTTTGTCCCACACAAAAAGGGCCGCGAGACTTTTTTTAACTCACTTGCCGCCATCGAGAGCGCTGTGATTTTTTACGAGTCGCCCCACCGGATCGCTAAAACCCTGACCGCTCTGGCAGAACATCTCCCAAACCGCTACCTGTGCGTCGCGCGAGAGCTGACTAAGTTGCACGAGCAATCGCTGGTGGCAACTTGTCGAGAGGTTGCAGCGCTGACCGAGACCGAGCTGCCTCGCCGCGGAGAGTTTGTCCTGATACTTGCTCCGAGTGGATTTGTGCCGCAGGATTGACACCAGGGCATGTCTGTATGGGGTACACCTCATACTGTCCGGCG
>JAUYIX010000041.1 GCA_030688115.1 bacterium | reverse complement strand
ACTGACGCGTATGCCTACAGCTAAAGATGCGCAGTCTCTGCAAGAGGCACTTAAACTTACGTCTGATGACTTTCGTTCGCGCGTGGCCGCGGCAGTCAATCGTATTTTGCGTCCTGCCGAGCAAGAGCGTACAGCCCAAGTCAAAAAAGAGTTAGATTCGCTCTATGACTAACGAGCGGGGAGAACAACCAAGTCCCGACGATATTGGGTTGCGCGACAGACTCCAGACTCAAGATCTCGCTGAGGTGACTCCCGAGTCTCAAGAAGGGACGCCTGAGACCATCGCACAGGAGCGGGCCAAGGACACTATTGAAAAAAAAGAGCCGGAAATAAAAGAGCCGGAGCCAGAGCTAGATCAAAAAGAATATCGTCGCCGTTTGGATGGCATATTTGATAACGCTAAAAAGTCGGTTGCGGATTTAGCGCGCATTGGTCGAGAGCTTTTTGAGGAGCAGGCCGCGCGGCTTGGTTTTAAGAGCGAGCGCATCCGGGAGCTTGAGCAACAATCGGGGCTAGACCGAGAAATCCGCGACCTCCAAGAGCAAAATGCCCTGGAGGTCCGTCGTATTATTAACAAGTGGTCGGAAAAAATTAAGGACCCCGACTATCTGGCCAAAAAACAACGTGAGGATAGTGAGTGGAGCAATTGGCTCGACAGTGGCCTCAAGTGGGCTAACCCAAACGAGCTCTCTCCAGCCGAAAAAGAAACCACCGTCGCGGGCGCGATAGGTCGCGCACTCGAGGGAGCGGATGGTCGCGTGCTTTTTCACGCTACGTCCAAAGACCGTCTGCCACCGGATCAAGAACTACAGCTCAACAAAGATTTTTCGTTGCAAGCGGTCAAGCCGCTCGAGCGCTATTTTAGTAGCTCGCGCGGTGAGCAGGCGGTCGAGCCCTACGTTGTACGGGTTATCAGCCGTAACCGCGAGGTGACGCAAACACGTACTGGTGAGTTTGGTGAGTATGGTATGGACGCGGGACAGGAGTTGGTGCGGCTACCGGTTCCACCGGAAAAACGTGAGCGTGCCAACGGCCAGACCTACGAGGTGCACACTTACATCCCTAAGGCCGAGCTGGCCGGTAATGAGCTTGAGTTAGTCACAAAGGCAGAACCAAACGAGCGCTTGGCCCAGCAAATCAGCGCCCGAGAAAAAGCAATTAAGGCTGAGTACGACAAAACCAAAGCGGCTTAGCCTCCCCGGGAGGCGTTACTGCGTGATCAGGTAGGCGACTTGGGGTCTAACGGTGTAACATATCGGTAGCTTTAAGTCGTAACTATTACACCAATGAAATCAGCCGGAATCACGCTAATCGTTATCGGAATCCTTGCGACCCTTTGGGGGGCCTATGCGCTTGTTATGGCGTTTAATGGTTTTACGACGGACACTTCGTATCTGGGTTCCGGCGCGCCATTGGGCTATGGCGTCGGTGCAACCACGGATAATGATGGCAATCTAATTGGCATTACACCCGAGCAAGAGGCGGCAGCTGCGGCAGACTATAAAGTGGTCTACGACGCGAACATTAAAACGCACAAGACTCGCGGATCCCTTATGCTTGGTAGTGGAGTGGTTGTTTTGGCTGTCGGTGTTGGTCTCACGGTCACCAGTAAGCGCAAGTCCAAAAAGTAAATTGAGCAATGCATGACAACGGCATAACTTTGTGTCGAAACTTGAGGTACACAAACTATGCTTACGATCGACAATATCCACAAAACCTACGGGCCCAGAACTGTCCTTAACGGGGTTAGCTTTAACCTCGCGCGGGGCCAAAAAATGGCGCTCGTTGGCCTCAACGGTACCGGCAAGACTACTCTGCTCAAGGTCATTGCAGAGCTGGAGAGTCCTGATAATGGAAACGTGACTGTGCAATCGGGCACGCTCGTTGGCTATCTTCCGCAAGACACTAGTCTCACGACCTCCGAGTCGATCATCGACTATCTCAAACACGCGACTGGGATTAAAGCGATCGAGACCGAGATGGCGTCGCTGGAGCAAGATCTGACCGATCCACACTCCCTGCAACGCTACGGTGATCTGCAGGAGCGATACACGCGGCTCGAGGGCTACTCATTTGTGCCACGTATGCAGGCAATGCTCTCGGGTTTTGGATTGGAAGGAGTGGCGGCGGATCGAGAGTTGTCCGCGCTCAGTAGTGGACAAAAAAGTAAAGTGGTGCTCGTCAGCATCCTCATGCGGGGTGTCGACTTGCTCCTCTTGGACGAACCAACCAACAACCTCGACATGCCGGCACTTGTCTGGCTCGAGACTTTTTTGGCACAGTCTAATGCGGCCGCGCTCATCGTGTCACACGACCGGGCCTTTCTCGACAAGACGACCGGTAAAGTCGTTGAGCTCGACTGGAAGAACCACGGCGCAGTGGTACGCAACGGCAACTACAGCGACTACTTGGCGCAAAAGGAGAAGGACAAGGAGAGTCAGCAACAGGCGTTTGAGCAGCAACAGGAAGAAATCGAACGACTCAAAGCCGAGGCGCGCACCAAAAAACAGGAGGCGCTCAGCGGCGCACGCTTTGTTGGGACCGATAACGACAAGTTTGCCCGCGGTGCCAAACGTGATCGAGCAGCAAGTTCTGGCAAAGCGGCCAAGGCCCTCGAAAAACGCATCGACCAAATGGAAAAGGTCGAGCGTCCGATCGAGCGGGCCGCGTTCCGGATCGATCTCGTGGCAGAGGGCGTAGGCGGTAAGCCGGAGCTCGCACTCGATCAGGTGGTGGCTGGCTACGACGGTTTCCATGTCGGACCCGTCACTCTGCGGGTGCCCTTTGGTAAGCGCATTGCAATTCTCGGACTCAACGGCTCCGGCAAAACGACGCTGCTTAAGGTGTTGAGCGGTTCGCTCACTACTCTTAGCGGTGTTGTGCGGCGGAGTCCATCGGTAACGGTGGGCAATTTGATGCAGGAGCACGACTCGCTCCCGCGCGACAAGAGCTTGTATGACTTTTTGCTTGATCGCACCGGCCTTGATTCGCCTGACATCTACAACACGCTCGTTAAGTTCGGGTTCAACAGGGACCATGTGCGGGATCCCATCGCGGTCATCAGTCCCGGAGCACGTGCACGGCTGTTGCTCGCGTTGTTCTCCCGGCTGTCGGTCAATACGCTCATCCTGGACGAACCGACCAACCATCTCGACCTGGAGGCACTCGAGGCGTTGGAGGAGGTGCTCGCTGACTACAAGGGGACCGTGATCGCGGTAACGCATGATCGGTACTTTTTGGAGCACGTGCACTTTGGGGAGCTCTATTTACTGGAGGGTGGCGCACTCAAGGAGTTGTCCAGTCTGGATGACTACGTACAGACAGCACAGCAGCGTGCCAAAAAGCTCATCAAGACTCTAGCCTAGCCTCTCAGTGCTGCACAATCTTGATCGTTGCAGTCTCGTCAGTAGCGCTCACCGTGCACGTACCACCAATCGGAAAGGTAATCTTGGGCTCGGTGTGACCAAAGTCAACATTGGCGATGACGGGCAATCCGCTCAGTGCTTTTTTAT
>JAUYIX010000031.1 GCA_030688115.1 bacterium | reverse complement strand
CCCGGCAAAGCCCGCAACGGCATGAGCGAGCACAAGTCTAAAATCGACTTGATTTTATGGCCGGTAACTGTTACAAAGTCAGTTACTCAAATTAATATAAATTTAATCTCTCGAAGATACTATGAAAACGGCACGCACACGCGCCAATCGGGCTTTAATCGTCACTTTGTCTCTTTTGACATTGATTTGGTCGACCGGTTTTGGTCTGATCCAAACGCAACAGGCTCAGGCTGCGCCGGGCAGCTGGCCGGCAGCTTGGAACACGGTGACACAAGGCGGAGTTCCTGTAACTGACGAGGAGGGGCGAGCGGGCTGCCTAGATACTACTACCGGTGGTCCTGCTAACGGAGGTTCTGCGGTTCAGCCGGCCGAGGCTGATATCGGGTCTGAGGCTGATTGTAAAAACCCGGATAAGGTAAACCCAGGCACAGCCCCATCGATGTACTTTGTCTATAGCGATGTGCTGGCCGACACCGTTGACTGTCTGACTACCGACGATGATGAGTTGTATTTTAGAACTCGCTATGCCGGGGATCCCCGCCACAACAGCGCGATAAACGGGCTCAAGAACACCGTTTGGGAGACACACTTAGACGTCACGGGCGATGGAGTCGCTGATTACCACATCGTAGTTGATGGCAACCCTCAACAGTCCACGGAGATTATCCAACTTGTCGACGCGTCGTACACGGAGATTTGGTCGGCGACTACTGATCCGGCGGTCGGATACGTGCGCGTAACCGCGACCCCAGAGACCCCGCCGGGCGATGACAGCTCACACGAGGAGTACTTTATGGACATCCAGATCCCCGTGTCGGCCTTTCCGGATGGTGTGATCTGCTCAGGTACCTCGATTACCGTCAATCAAGTAACAACCGCTCAAGAGTCCAACGATCCGACCGGCAAGGATTCGCTACTGGTAGGGCCGGCCGATCCAATCGATGTTGGCGACGGTATCAACCTGGCGATCGATAAAACCGTTGACGATGACGCCCCGCTGGTTGGCTCGCAGGTTGTGTTTACGATTAGTGTGACTAATGACGGTCCCGACGATGCAACGGGTGTAACCGTAGATGACATTTTGCCGGCCGGTCTGACCTATGTGAGTGACGACTCAGTCGGAGACTACGACGACGCCTCAGGCGTTTGGACGATCGGTACCTTGCTCGATAACGAGACGGTTACCTTGATGATTACCGCCGGCGTTGATGACGGTACGGCAGGTTCTACCATTATAAACACTGCGGAGACTCAGGCGGAACAAGACGAGGCCAATGAGACTGACAACGTCGATACTGCCGAGGTAATGCCCTGGCAAGAGCCGCCGCAAGAGGGTCTGGATCTCGCAGTAACTAAAGTCGTAGACAACAGCGCGCCCGTTGTCGGCACACAAGCGACCTACACAATCACCGTCTCAAACGAAGGCTCTGATGATGCGACCGGCGTAGTGGTTGATGATGTTCTGCCGGTTGGGGTGACCTATGTCAGTGACGACTCCGGTGGAGATTACGATGACGACTCAGGCGTTTGGACGATTGGCGATTTGGCGGTTGGCGACAGTATCTCGATAGATATCCTGGTCGATGTTGACCCCGGAACCACCGGACAGACGATTAACAACGAGGCCTGTGTCAGCTCAGACGGAAGAGATGTTGACCCAAGCGATGATTGTGCTGATGTTGATATCACTCCGGACCCGGTCGTGGTTGTTGATCCGCAGTCTGATGACCTCGACATTGCGGTCATCGAGACGGTCAGTGACCCGACACCAAGCGAGGGTGACACGATCTCCTTTACGATCAGTGCGCTCAATGGCGGGCCAATCGCAGCCACCGGCCTGGCCTTGTCGGTAACCCTCCCCGCCGGAGTCACCTTTGTGAGCAGTGCGGGAGTTGGATCATACAACCCGGCCAGCAACCTTTGGACAATAGGTAATCTTGGGGTTGGCAACTCTGCCGTCCTGACCATCAGCGTAACCGTTGATGCGGGTGCCGATGGACAAACGCTCGCCAGCAACGCCCAGCTGGCCAGTGTCGATCAAAACGATACCGATCCATCCAATAACCAGGCTGATGCCAGCATTACGGTCGCTGCGGTTGTTAGCCAGCAAGAGCCGGCACAACAAGAATATGAGCCCGTAACGCCTGCCGCATCATTGGCCGAGACCGGTGTTGCCGGATACCTGCCAATGCTCATCGGAGCCCTGCTGTTAGCGGGACTGACAATCATCAGCTTTAGCTCGAGCCAACCGGCTCTAGCTAAGGGAGTCAATAAATCCGCTGTAGCTACTCTTCGCAAAAGCAAAAAAGGCAAGTCCTAAAATCAGGAGCAGCACGAGTACAATTGTTTTAGTTCGTTCTGTCATAGTCTAGGGTAGTCACCGATAAGTTCTGCTTTTACGACCAAACGCCGAGAGGCGGTCCAAATAGGAGTACAGGTATATAACGTAAGCACAGAAGTAGAGGTTGGTTCCTCTACTTCTGTTGCATCTGCGGCGACCTCGTTGATCTCAGTGACCCGATAGTTATATTCGCGATCCTCCCAAAAAACGGCGATCTCTTCACCAATGGTGACTTTGTCGAGATTATAAAAAGTATTTGGTCCGGCTTTATACAGGTAGCGATGAGCCGCTAACACGGTGTTGCTTTTTTGGTCCGGGGTGGCTCCTTGCGGCCTCAGCCAGATGCCCTGATCAAGCGCAATCGGATCCGAGCCGGTCACGATCTCACCGTCAACTTGGATGCTCGGGATCACCAGCCGATCGCCCTCGGGAGTGGCGCTACTCTCGACGCCCGCGGCCTCAGCCAAGTGGCTGGCGTAGGGATAACCGCCCTGAGGGTTTAACCATATCGTAATCGCGAGCTTTACGGCCGGATACAAAGGTTGCCCCACCAGATACAGGCCAAGCCCCAAGACAAGCAGTGAGAGTATGCGATTGACGACTTTAAGCCTCATTGCAACTGATACTACCGACTCTTTAGCCGCATGCAAGCGGTGCATTACCACAAGCGGTAAATGTTATACTAACCCGGATGCAAACTTCCCGTTTTTATGCACACATATTTTTAATCGCCCTGGTTGTCTCGACCGCACTGGTGTTGTCTTTTGTAGCCAAGCGCGAGCAACCCACACCGGCCCAATTATTTACGGGCGGGCCAAAAACATTTACTGAGGGCTTTAGTTCTACCGCCTATCGAGATATCAATTACTCGACCGCGCAATGGGACACCGCGGCGGGCACACTCTCCGTCCCCTCAAATCGGACGACGGCACTGGCTCAGTCGCTCACGGTCGACACGGTAAGTGACCCGATCGAGGCTGCTACCCTTACCAGCACGATCCTGGTTAATAATGGCCTGGTGCGGTTCTACCTGAGCAATGATGCGGGGCAGACTTATATGCCGGTGGTGCCGGGTCATGAGCATTTGTTTACAACCACGGGAGATAGACTTAAATGGAAGGTCGAACTGGAAAAAGATAGCGCGGGCATCTCGCCGGTTTTGGATGACCTGACGATCACGTATCGCAGCAGCGTGCCCGATCATATCGTCCAACTCAATGCCGCCGATGCGGTCCATCTTGGTATTGAGGTCTCTCGGACGTTGTTCCCGGATGCGGGCGGCGCCTCCGCGGTTATTTTGGGACGGGACGACGATGTCATTGACACGTTTGTAGCGACGCCGCTGGCCCGCTCAAAAAATGCGGCGCTCCTGTTTACCGGCACGGATCTGCTACATCCGGATACCGCAGCTGAGATTGCGCGGGCCCTGGACAGCACCTCCAAGCAGATTATTATCCTGGGAGAACAGCGCGCACTCTCAGCCGTCATCGAGACACAGCTTGGCCAACTAGGCTTTACCAACCTGACACGCATTGGAGGAGCCACGCGCTACGAGACCGCTGCACTGATTGCAAATGAATTGATATCCGGCAACCCTGGCCCGGCCAGACATGCCTATTTAACCGAGGCGCTCTTTTTGGCGGACGCCTACTCAGCAGCAGCACCCGCCTCCTCGCTGGCAGACACCGTCGTAGAGCCTATTTTACTGCTTGAGCGCGGCAAGAGCAGCCCGCACCGAGCCAGCCTAAATGTATTACGGGGTCACCCGGAGATCGTATCGGCTACCGCGGTCGGCGGACCACAAAGCATCCCTGAGGGGGCTTTACAAAGGCTGAACCAAGAGTTGCCAAGTCTGGCCCTCTCACGTGAGGCGGGCAGCGATCGGTTTGGCACCAATGACATCGTCGTTAACGCTCATTTTAGCGAGCCGGCCGTGATCGCGCTGACTAACGGACAGCCAAACGGCAACTCCTCTGCAAACGTGTATGCGCCCTTGTTAGCCAGTCTATTGGCGGCCTTTAGCGATGGTCCGCTTTTGTTTGTTCAACCGGGTACTATCCCGCCTGCTCAAGTTAAATACTTATACGACCAAGCCCCCTCCATCCGTAAGGCATATGTGGTTGGTGATATTACAGGTGAGCACCCCGAGGTCCTTGAGCAACTCTTAAACTTGATCAGTCGGCCTTAGCCTTAGCCTTAGCAGCGGGCTGGGCTAATTGAGTTCTGTTGCAAGCTCGAGTAGATCAAGCAGTGCGGCGCTTGGCACACTGTAAAGATTGACACTGCCCTCTGCACGCTCGACTTGGACATACCGATCTGTGATGGCCTGCCTGACCAAAAAGCGCTCATGACCCAGCGCCACAACTTTATCCCGCGCCACCCCCAGCCAACTCGCAACCAGTGAGTGATCATCGCTGCCGTCGGGGGTGGCGCGGGCCACGAGTAGTGTGTCGAGCTCGGATGTGTGCTCTTGCTTTTCTTGGCTCTCTTGCTTTTCTTGGTGCTCGCCTTGATAAAGCACACTACTTTGTATGCCGCCAATCTCCTCTGTGACTACTCGCGCTCCGATCGGCACAGGCAAACTAAACCCGTTGTGTGTCTCTCGAGGAGCCTCA
>JAUYIX010000022.1 GCA_030688115.1 bacterium | reverse complement strand
CTCGAGAATGTTGCGCACGTCAGCACCACGCCAGCCGTAAATAGCCTGCCAATCGTCGCCAACCACCGCAACGTTGCGTCGATCCCCCGCCAACATGCGCACCAACTTGTACTGCGAGTGGTTGGTGTCCTGATACTCGTCAACATGGATATAGTGGAACCGCTCACGGTAGTGCTGCAAAATTTTGGGGTACTGCTCAAAAAGCTGAACCGTCAACATTAGCAGGTCATCAAAATCAACCGCATCGGCATCTTTGAGTTTTTGCTGATAGAGCGCATAGACTTTAGCCACGACCTCCTCGATAAACTCATGGGCGCGCGATTTGACCTGTTCCGGCGTGCGCAACTCGTTTTTGGCCTGACTGATCAGGCCGAGCAGCATGTTTGGGTTAAATTGTTTGGGGTCCAGTTTTAGTTCTGCCAAAACGGTTTTGACCAAAGCGATCTGATCCTGCGAGTCATAAATGGCAAAGTGAGATTGGTAGCCCAGCTTTGCGATGTCGCGCCTGAGGATCCTGACGCCCAGCGAGTGAAAAGTCCCGACAAAGGGAGGCTCGGCCTTGGCGACGGTCCGGCCATCCGCACTCTCGACCATGCTGCCCTCCAGGAGTTTTTTAATCCGCTCGCGCATCTCACCGGCGGCTTTGTTGGTAAAAGTCACCGCCAAAATATTATGGGGCGGAACTTTTTTCTCGGTAATCAAGTAGGCGATGCGGTGAGTGAGTGCTTTGGTTTTGCCGGAGCCGGCCCCGGCCAAAATTAAGAGCGGCCCCTCCGTGTGGAGAACTGCGGTTCGCTGTTGCTCGTTGAGTCCGGCCAGTTTTGCCATAAAAAACCAGACTCTCATACCTTTTTTTGTGACACGTTTGTCCCCAGGATTTAGGGTTTTTTGGTGCCCTCTTTATCTTTTTTTAAGCTGGATTCTGTATACAAGGTGGTAGCCACAACCTACACTTATGTCAGCTCTCAAAACCCGCACACGATATCGCATGCAACCCTACGTCACCAAGACAGAACTAAAATCAGCGCTCAAAAAAGCCGAGCGTACTGCCGTACGTCGGGAGAACACCCAGCACAAAGAGTTGCAAGTGCGGTCGACTCTTTTTATCCGTGTTTTGACCGAGAACATTCAAAAGAACGGGGTGCGCCTGGAGGATAAAATAAATAGCTCGTACTTAGCGCTGGATTATCGAGTCAGCGATGAGATTGAGCGAGTCGAGAAAAAGATCGACCAAGTCCACGACTCACTTAATGAAAAAATTGATGCTCTCGGGTCCAGACTGGACAGCGTTGAGGACTCCCTGAATAGCAAAGTTGCGGCGTTAGGAGACTCGCTCAATAAAAAGATCGATGCTCTCGGGTCCGGTTTAGACAATGTTGAGGGCTCCCTGAATAGCAAAGTAACCGCGTTAGGAGATTCGCTCAACGAAAAGATTGACGCTCTAGGGTCCGGTTTAGACAATGTTGAGGGCTCCCTGAATACCAAAGTTACCGCGTTAGGAGACTCGCTTGGAGCTAAGATCGATGACATCGGCAAAGCTGTAAAAGAGACGCATAAGACTATCCAAGCAACCCTGGCTTATCACAATAAATCACATAATAAAAATGCTAAGTAGTCAAGTAGGCCAGCCCAGTGCCGGTGGGCCGCAAATCCGGCTAGTTTCACAAGAAAACGATAAAACGAGGCTCAGTTGAGCCATTCTAAAGACCCCCTTGACCGCTTTTTGACCTATGCTATCTTCGGTCGCACGTTCCCGTATGGGAAGCTCAAGTTAATAGAGTCCGGACAGTAGAACTGTTCATCCTCTATTTTTTGCCTAGGGCGGCAAGAGCGACCAAACGGCAACGCTAATCACCTCATCTCTCTACTTTGAACAGCGCCACCTCTCTAGGCCGCGCAACCAGCATCCTCCGCAAACGCACCATCTTGCTGCCTATCGTCGGCGCGTTTGCCCTCACGCTTTTACAGCCTATCGCTGCATACGCGTCGGGTCCTGAGGTGATTACCGAGAAAGCGATTTCGTATTCTTATACAAGTGCTAGCGAGTTTACCGCCGGGCAAAGCCTCAGGATAAACGGCTTTTCTAGTGCCGCTTTGAGCGCTCAATACCTGCCGGATGCAAACGCCTTGTCGGGTGCAAGCTCGTACCGTTTGTCGTATGCCGGCACCGCCTTGATGTCGCCCGGTGCAAGCAAAACGGTCAAGTATATAAAACCAGCACCCAAGCCGGAACCCGAGCCGGTTGTCGAGGAGGCACCTGCCGAGATCCGGCTTGCCGCCGCCGTGCCTGCGCCCGCGCCGACACCGGTCGCCAAACCCGCTCCAACACCGGTGCGGGCACCTACACCGGAGCCAGAGCCGGAGCCGGTTAGCCAAGCAGGTGAACGTGTGCCGCTTGGTGAGCAAGAGGCCCCGATCCGTTGGGGTGGATGGGCTAAGGCCGGCGCACAGTTCCCGTATGGCTACTGCACCTATTTTGCTGCTCAGTACCGTGGAGGAGTCGACTTCTTGGGCAATGGTGGTCAATGGTACGCTAACGCAAAGGCGGCCGGATATAACGTCGGCAGCACTCCTCGCAAGGACGCTATCTTTGTGACCACCGAGTCGGGTGTCGGTCACGTTGGTATCGTGATCCAGGTCAACTCGGATGGATCTTTTGTCACTAAGGAGATGAACTACAACGGCTTTGGTGTAATCAGCTCGCGCACGCTCAGCCCCAGCTACCCTGCCCTGATCGGCTTTATCTACTAACTGCGTCCGTGACCCCGCTCACTCGAGCCAGGATGCAGACACTACCCCAAACCCATAACCGCATACTCGGACAGGTGCATGCCTTGCGACAGCGTGTCTGGCAATTTAGGATGCGCGTCCCCGCTCGCTTTGCCATCTACGGAGTTTTGCTGATTATTGCCGGAGCGGTCGCTTTCCAGAATGTTCGTGCTACTACGCTGGAGACCGCATATAAAGGTCACGACCGGCTGGCGCGTTACTTTGAGATTGGCAGCAACGGCGGCCTGATTACCGAGGGACTTGAGACCTTACAGCGTGGTAAGGGCGGCGAAAATTATCTCTCGGCCGGGATCTCGCTCCCCTCGTTGGCACTAGCCTCCTCGGGATCCGACACGCTGGGCCTTTTAAACCGCGATCAAAACCTGGCTATTACAAACGGAACGGCTTTAGCCGACCAATCAATCTCGCTAACGACCATAGCTGATCGACCGCGCGAGGGTGTACTCTCTTACACCGTCCAAAGTGGAGACACGCTCTCTACGATTGCCGAGGACTTTGGTATCAGCTTACGCACACTGCTCTGGGCCAATGGCCTGACCGACACATCCACCATTACCGGCGGCGATGCCCTCAAGATTTTGCCGGTGAGCGGAGTCACGCACAAGGTTGCCGATGGCGACACACTCAGCGAGATTGCTAAAAAATATCAGGCCTCGGTCGACAAGATCTTGAGCTTTAATAATCTGACCAGCGAGACCGCGATCAAGATTGACCAGGAGCTGATTGTTCCCGGCGGTATCAAGCCGGCACCTCCTAAACCGGCCCCGGCCGTCGGTGTATCACTGGCCTCAAACTCGGGCAACTCCGGCTTTGGCTCGATCAGCCAATCCTCGGGCGACACCAGCGCCACTGGCAGCTTTGCTTGGCCATCCGCTTGTAGCTATATCTCTCAATATTATGGTTGGCATACCGGGATTGATATAGCCTGCCCGTATGGTTCGGCCCTCTCTGCCGCCGATGGTGGAACCGTCATCGAAGCCGGCTGGGCGGGTGGCTACGGGTACAATATCGTGATCAGTCACGGTAATGGTTTTACGACTCGCTACGCTCACATCAAAGAGGGCGGCATCCACGTCAACGTTGGGCAGCAAGTCTCGCGGGGACAGTACATCGCCGATGAGGGTTCTACCGGTTTTAGCACCGGACCGCACCTCCACTTTGAGATCATGATCAACGGATCCTTTGTGAACCCGCTCAACTATCTGTAAATACTAAACTTTTTTAGGCAGAACCTGGCCGTGTCCGGGCGGGCTGTTTTGTGATGGCGGCGGGCTCTCCACGATCCTGGTCCTCGCCGCAGACTATGACGACACTCTGACTGCGGCTGCGGAGGATCATGTCGATCCCGCCGCCACAGCGCGCCCGCCCGAACTTGCCGGCAGCGGCATCAAGCGTAATATTTGCCTTATTGTACGGTCGTACAGTATACTGATTATCGCATGCCTAACTCCCAACCTCACTCCCACCTCAATACCCTCAAACGGTTTTATTGGCGCAACCGACGCCTGCCCAGTCGGGCCGAGCTGGCGCGCCTGTGTGGGTTTAAGTCCAAAAACGCGGCACAGTATTGGATTCGGCGCTGGTGCGAGCAGGGAGTTCTACGGGCTGATACGGGCGGCCGACTACGACCGGGAGACAAGCTGTTTGCGCTCAAGGTGCTCGGTACGGTCGAGGCCGGCTGGCCCTCCCCCGCCGAGGAGGAGATGGTCGACACGATCTCATTAGACGACTGGTTGATTACCAACAAGCAGTCCAGCTTTATGCTTACCGTCTCGGGCGACTCGATGATCGACGCCGGAATCCACCCGGGCGATACGGTCATCCTGGATCGCAGTCGATTACCCAAGCACGGCGACGTAGTGGTGGCTGAGATCGATCACGACTGGACGATCAAGTTTTACGAAAAACGCGGTCGGGACATTGTGCTGCAACCCGCTAATCGCCGTTTTAAAACACTAGTCCCTAAAGAGGAGTTGCGCGTTGCCGGGGTTGTTACCGCCGTTATCCGTAAGTACCACCGATAAATTATCGCCTCCGATATATTTTTAAACTCATATGCCCAACACCTCTGCCCCTTCCAAGGACGCGCCCTTGCTTGTTCACTCATGGCCGCGCGCTATCCTACACATTGATTGTGATGCTTTTTTTGCCTCTTGCGAGCAGGCGCTCCATCCCGAGTATCGCGGTAAGCCGGTCGTCACCGGCAAAGAGCGCGGCATCGTAGCAGCAGCCAGTTACGAGGCCAAGGCGCGCGGGGTCACTCGCGGCGTACCTTTGTGGGAGGTTAAAAAACTTTGCCCGGACGCGATTATTTTGCCCTCGGATTATGAGACCTACTCGCTGTTTAGCAAGCGCATGTTTACCATCATCCGCCGCTTTACCCCACTGGTCGAGGAGTACTCGATTGACGAGGCGTTTGTCGAGATAACCGGGTTGCGTCGTCTCTATCATGCCTCGTACCCAACCATCGCGCTGCAAATCAAACAAGCTACCGAGCAAGAACTCGGCATTACCGTCTCGGTTGGACTCAGTCTCTCCAAGGTGCTGGCTAAAATCGGGTCCAAGCACAAAAAACCGGCGGGGTTCACCCCAATCCCGGGTCGTGAGATCCACCATTTTTTGGCAGAACTTACGGTCGACAAGATCTGGGGCATCGGTCCCAACACCGCAGCCTACTGCGCCACCTTGGGGATCCGGACCGCTTTGGATCTGGCACAAAAACCGATCAATTACATCAAAAACCATTTTACTAAACCGCACATCGAGCTCTGGCATGAGCTAAACGGTCAGGCGGTCTTTGCGATTGAGACCCAAGAAAAGTCTACCTACGCCACAATCGGTAAAACCAAAACCTTTACCCCGCCCTCAAATAACCCGGACTACGTCTTTGCACAGCTACTAAAAAACTTGGAGAACGCTTGTATAAAAGCGCGCCGCCACGGACTGGCGGCGCGCGGCTTGATCTTGTATCTACGCACGCAAGATTTTAGTGGTGGCGGGGTCGAGGCCCGACTAACTCGTCCCTCAGCTTTTCCGCACGATATGAGCGCTCTTACGCGCGAGCTTTTTAGTAAAATCTACCGGTCGGGAGCGTCCTACCGCGCTACGGGTGTGGTTTTGACCGGGCTAGCCTCAGCTGCGACAAGGCAGCAGTCATTGTTTGAGCCGCCTCTACGGGTGGCTAAACTCGAGCGCATCTACACGGCGATTGATCAACTGGCTGCCAAATGGGGCAAACACTGCGTGCATTTAGTCGGCAGCTCAGCGGCACATAAGACTCCTCAGCACGTACTGGATCGCGGAGATATACCGGCGCGCAAGCAGGCACGGATCAAGGGAGAGACAACACGTAAACATTTAGCGCTACCAATGCTCATGCACACGCTGCGCTAATCGTTTACTCGATCGCATCAGTATGTTAATTCCTTAATGAATTAGGACACTTGAGTTAAAGTGTTACGTGCCTAAACTGGAGCGCCTCGGTTACATCGTCGAGCGTGACCCCCTCGCGATCTGCTATATCAGCGATGGTGCGCGCCACGCGCAAGATCCTGATAAATCCACGAGGTGATAGCCCCAGCTTACGCTCGGCGTGCTCGAGTAGACCGCGCGCCTGAGGGTCGAGCTTAACCATCGCACGTGCAGTAGCGCCGGGCGCGTCGGCGTTGCAATTAACACCGCGGTCGCCCTTATGCGGGCTCCCCTCAAGACCACCGGGCTCATTGCCAAAACGCCGGGCCTGACGCCGACGCGCCCGCGCCACGTGTTGCGTGGCAGCCGCGTGCTCTTTAGGAACACGCGGCATACCGATACTTGCGTGCGACAAAGAGCTCCGCGGCACTCGCACCACTAAATCAATCCGATCCAACAATGGGCCCGATAGTTTGCGCTGGTAGCGTTCAATCACCGAGGGAGTGCAACTGCAGGCCCGCAACTCATCACCGGCATACCCGCAAGGACAGGGATTAGCAGCGGCAATCAAGATAAAGCGCGCCGGAAACTCAACGCGCGAGCCCGCCCGCGCCAACCGCACCTGCCCCTCCTCGATCGGCTGTCGCAGCTGCTCAATAACGTCGCGATGGAACTCCGGGAGTTCGTCCAAAAAAAGCACACCCTGATGCGCCAATGAGACATCGCCCGGCTGCAAGGCCGCCCCGCCACCCAAAATACTGGCGGCGGAGGATACGTGATGAGGAGTCCGCAAGACCGGGTGCGTGATCCAGCGCGTCAACAGCCCGGCAGAACTCCAAATCGCGTTAACCTCCTGCTGCTGCGATGATGAGAGTGCCGGCAAAAGGGAGCGCAAGCAGCGCGCCAACATGGTTTTACCCGTACCGGGCGGTCCCACCAGCAACATGTTGTGGCCGCCGGCTGCCGCGATCGTAACGGCTCGTTTGGCGTGCTCCAGCCCCACAATCTCATCAAAGGTCGTGTCCTGAGTCGAGCCAAGCGCTTGGGTAGCCTCGGGATGACTCTGCTCGAGTGATGGTGCCGGCCGCGTACTCGGGCGGCCAGATCCGGCCGCTCCGGCGACTCTACCGGTTTGCAGCATCTGTACGACCTGATCAAATGTCGCGACCTGGACGATCTCAAGCCCGGGAATGTTTCGTAACAGTTGCGCATCCTCAACCGAGACAAAAACCCGACGCACATCACGCCGCATCAAGCCCAACGCCAGCGGCAAAACCCCTTTTACGGAGCGGACCGACCCATCCAGCCCGAGCTGCCCCAAAAAACCATCTTGCCGCGATAAGTGCGGGAGTTGACCTTGTTCTGCCAAAATAGCCAGACCAATCACGAGATCAAAATGAGCGCCCGCTTTTTTGAGCTCAGCCGGCGCCAACGAGACGGTCAAGCGACCACGCGGAAAAGCCTGGCCGCAACTGGCCAGCGCCGCCCTGACCCGCTCGATTGACTCGCGCACCGCCGCATCGGGCAATCCGACCAAGTGCGTTGCCGGCAGTCCACGCTGAATCTTTGCCTCGACAATCACAGGGCGCGGGGCCAATCCCTCTAAGGTAATAGTTGTTACTTTGCTGGGCATACGCCTAGCAAAGCACACCAATCCTTAACAAAAGATTAGTCCAGGAGCGTATCGTCGAGCAATCTGTTGATGACTGCCTTGCGCGCCGCATCCGGGTCCGGCACTTTTGGACCACTCACAGCAAGACGATTCTCAGTCTGCTGAGTCGCAAAAACCTGTTCAATGTGTGCCTCGAGGGCGGGGTTGGTCTCCTTGTGTTGCATGGGAAGTGCGAGAAGGTCTAAAAGCGTACCAAAGCAGCAGTATCACGCCAAGGGATAGCGCCAGATCCGCCAGGTTGAACATCGGCCAAACACGCAGATCAATAAAGTCTCGGACACCCCCAAACACAAAGCGATCGATAAGGTTTGAGAGTGCGCCACCCGCAAGTAACCCGGTGGCCCAGGCCCGCGAGATTGGTTTTGTCTCGGGCCAACTGCGCCAGGCAAAAACAAGCACCCCCAGCAAGACGATAAATGCAACGAGTACACCCCAAAGCGGAACCGGCAAACTAAAGGCTACCGCCGGATTTATTATCACCAGTCGCTCGCAACAGCGCTGGATCAGCCACTTACTAATCTGATCTATCCCGATAACGCCAAACGTCAGCCCGACGGCACTCCAATAGCGTCGACTACGCGCCGGCACAGTCGGGACAGGTGTCGGCCGCAAAGTCAGCCTCAAGTCGCTCTTTGGATTGCTCAGCCTTACAGTTGCTGCAAACTCCATAGCTACCGGACTCGATCCGCCCAAGCGCCTGCTCTACTTTTTGCAGCCGCAGCTCCAGTGTATTCTCCACTCCAATAGCGTCGGCATAATCCTGAACCTCATGTGCGCTGTCATCAAAATCTCCCGACTCGGTCTCGGTCGTATCCGTATACTGAGGAAATTTAGCGTCGTAGTCACCGGCAACCTTGGGATCCTTGGTTGCGATCTTACCTAACTGCTCCTTGAGTTTTGCTTGCTCCTCCTCGAGTTGTTGCTTGGCTTGTGCACTAAATGCTTTGTCCATGGTCATGGTCTTAATTGGTAGAACCTCTTGTGAGGCCGAGCTCACTCTAAAATACTCTATAAAAAAGGAAAAGAGGGCGACAACCCTGAGTAAGTAAATTCATGGCGCGCCCTCTAGTACGAAGGCTGATTTAACCGACTCTCGCCACGGTCATCTGAGGTTACCAGCATCAAAGCATTTTAAGCTTTGCCTGATACTCTCGGAAGACCGTGACAATAAGTACACAACTAAACCAGAATACGAGTTGAAACACCTAACGATCGTCGTGTTGACTCGATTTATCCCGGCAACCATTCTTGTCGCCGGAGCTTTTTTGGCACTGGCGAAAATTCATTTGCGTTTGAGTTTTACCCATCTGCAATTTTGTTTTTATTTGGAGCGGGTGTGATCGACACCCTATCGAACAGTCTAGGGAGATCCAAACCTCAACAGGTTGAATCACATTTGTGTTCAGTCAGTGCCGCATTTGCACATTGCGTGCTGCGTTTGGCACTTTGCGTGCTACAAGTGCGCATATTTTTTGACTGAACCACATGGGAGGACGCGTCAGCGGCGCGGGCTAATGCTTCAGCGACTTGGGCTGAGGTCTCGGTCTCCCGACTGCTCAAAATCCGAATAGTTGTGGGATGAAGAATGTAAAGAACTGCTCTCGTTACTACCTCTGCCAGACATAATAACAGCAAAAAAGGCCCATGTCAAGGGATAACTGCCCCTAAAGTTGTCGCCAAAGTAAGCCAAACTTTTAGCAACACCACTGAACTACTATTGCGGACAACGATGAGGATCTCAGGGGTGATCAGGTTGTCCACAAGGAGCTAACCACTGGGCGATTTAGTCGGCCGGCTTAGCAAAGGGGGCGATATACTCACCAAGTTTTGAGCTGGCACAGGCGGTTTGGGGTACACCCGGCAAAGACTGCAGCACTAACTCTCCATATCCCTTTTGAATCTTAGGATCTGTAATTATCAGAACTCCCCTATCACGCGGACCTTGTATGATGCGATCAAATTGTTCGCGCACCTTGAGGGCAACCCGCGGCATGTCGTAGGTCATAAAGCCGGACCCACTATCTTTACTGCGCATTAATTTATAGCGCTGGTCCGGAACCTCAAAAGGCAGCTTGGCCAGGATCACCGCGCTAAAACCATGCTCAAATTTACGTCCGCGCAAAAAGTAATGGCTCGACAAGACGACCGCGTCCGAATGACGCTGTAGCGCCTTTGTTGTTTTACCTCTGCCACCGCTGAGACCCTGCGTAATGAGTTTAATAGAGCTGCCTGCCAGGAGTTTTTCTACCTCAGGATGAACCATAAGGACCTGTCCGCGCCCACTAAAGAGCACCAAGACTCGACCCCGTATTTGCTGTGCAGTGCGCGCAATAACATGGGCCATAGCGCTAACCCAGCCGGGTTCTGGGCTCTCAGGGTGATCGGTCAGGGTGATTACGGCGGTGCGCTCCGCCAGACGTAACGGGGCTTGAACCATAAACTCATCTATTTTTTTGGTTATCCCAAGACGCCCCTTAATGAACTCAAATTTTTGTTCTACCGTGATACGCGGCCCGATTATTATGAGCGGCTGGACCTCTAGGAGGTACGTGGCCAGGTACGACGCGGCACTAACAGGCTCAAACTTAAAAACAAACTTTTGATCGGCGTTAAGCGATAGCGTAACTACGCCCGTGGGATGCTCCGGACGGGAGAACAACTCGAGTGCCTGATGCACCTCCTCAATCAGGGCCGCCAGCGCGGTTGCGTTTGGTGCTTGGACAAGACGCAATTGCCCGGAGAGATCGGCCATCTTGTCAGCGACCGCGCTAAGTGTCGCGCGCATGCGCCCAAACTCAGGATCATTCTCGAGAGCGCCGGAGATGCTGATTGTGCGATAACCCGACCACTCCGCCTCGAGCGCCTGGTGGTCTAAAAAGACTCCCACCAGGCCCGCCAAGAGCGTTAATTTGTTGCGTAGCGGCTCTAAATCAAGCTCAGGCGCGACCGTTGCTACTCGTTTTAAGAGGCGCTCAATCCGCTCCTGGTGGGTAAATATTCCAAAGTATTTTACCGTGTTGTTCTCCAGTTGGTCCGCGTCATCAACGATCAGCCCCCCAAAGCTGAGTTGCTCTGGCGCCTTGTGCGCCAACCACATCAGCATCTCATGTTTAAGTAAAACCACATCCGAGCGTATAGCTTGCACAAGCGCTCGACAAAATGAACACTTTTGGGGTTCAGGCTGAACAACACACTCGTGCGATTCGCAGGAGACATCCTCAAGCAATGATCTCTCCTCCCATGTGATCGCAACCTCTTTGAGATGTCCCGTTTTGGTTTTAGTAATCCAGATTAACAATTTAATGGCCAGATGTGTTTGGGAGTCCTCCAGATCGGTCCGATCAAGTACTCCCTCAAGCGCCGGTATATATACGTATTGGTTGGGTTGATCAATTACCGCAACTGATTTTTTAAAATACGCGGCAATTGATTGAGCGGCGGGGTACGTATCGTCGAGTTCATGCTGACCGTTAACCACATAACCGATAGGGCCGTTAACTTTTTGTGTACAAGCCCCAACCAATAGCGCCCGCCGCCGGCCCAGTCCCGAGGTGGCCTCGATCAGTGTTGTACTGTTTTTTGCCAGCGCCTCAAACGTGAGACGTGCCAGCTCGGCTTGCTGTGAGCGGACTTCAAAGGCGGCGACGGTGGGGCTTACCGCACGCTGTAAATGTGTGGCGATGTCTTTAACCGTAAATGTGTCTTCGCCGGCCGGCGGTCGCTCATCAGTATGGGCGGCGCTCCCCTGCCAACCGGGCATAATACTTTTATCAGGTGTCTGGTGTGGTCCGGCCAGTACTTCTTCAAAAAATCCGGTTAGTGAGTAGACATTATTTTTTATGATCGACCTAATACGAGCGGCGGTAGTTGCGTCAAGTTCTGCCACACGCTCAGCCAAATACATAAAAAGCTCCGCTCCAACGCGAGCATCGTGTAAGGCGCGGTGTGCTTCGGGGTGGTTAAGCTGCAAGTCATGAGCCAACGCCTCCAGGGAGTGGGAGCTGGCATCCGGTATAACCAGCGTCGCAATTTTCCAGGTATCGTAGGTGACGTTGGGGAGCGGCAACCCCTGTGCGCGCAAAAAGTTAATATCAAATGCGATGTTGTGACCTACAATCGGCGCCGACCCAATAAACTTTTTGAGCTCCTCGCGCACCGAGTCAAAACTTGGCTTGCCATGCACGTCTTTGTCCATGATACCGGTAATCGAGGTAATGATCGGTGGGATCGGTGTGCCCGGATCGATCAGCGTTTGATAGTGAGCGACCTCTTTGCCATCCTTCCAGCGCACAGCACCAATCTCAATAATGCCACCGCGCTCCGGTGAGAGGTCCGTGGCCTCAAGGTCAAGCCCGATAAACTCAGAAGTAAAGCGTGCCATTAGCCTGCTCCCAGCATAACGCCCAGTACGATACTGGCTAACAATAAGCTAAGCAAAAGAGCAGACAACGCCACGTACAACGGCAAACGCTTGCCACGTTGTTCGCGACTGCGTTGCCAGGTCCGCTCTTGCCGAGAGACAGGGCGAATATCTCTGATTATCGGTCTTGTACGCCCTGACTCCATGTGTCCTGTGCTACTTAATATCGTGGACCGTTGCTGCGACGAGGGCCGCGATCTCGGCCGCGTCCACCACCACCAAAGCTTGGACGTCCGCCGCCACCGCGTGGCGGACGCTCGCTGCCCGGGCGCGGTTGTTTTCCGATGGCTAGCAAGTGCGACAAGTTCAACCGGCCAAGATCATCGATCTCAGAGACCACCACCGGGATAACGTCGCCAACCTTGACCACCTCCTCCGGGTGGCCGATGCGGTTCTCAGATAGTTGCGAGATGTGGATCATACCCTCTTTGCCGGGAACGATCTCAGCAAATGCTCCAAAATCCATCAAGCGCGTGATCTTACCCTGAAATTTATCGCCCGGTTTTGGATCGGTCACCAGCAGTTTGATCCATTTGATCGCCTTGTCCATCGCGACCGAGTCGATACTCGAGACGGTAACCGTACCGTCATCCTCAATATCAATCTCGACGCCGGTCTCATCAATAATCTTGTTGATCATCTCGCCGCCCTTACCGATCACGACGCGGATTTTCTCCGTATCAATCTTAAAGGATTCGAGGCGCGGTGCGTGCTTGGACATCTCTTTGCGTGGTTCTGCAATAGTCGTAAGCATGTGCTCCAGGATGAACAATCTCCCGGTATGCGCCTGCGTCAATGTACGCTCAACCATCTCCAACGAGAGGCCTTGTATCTTGGTATCCATCTGCATGGCGGTAATTCCGTCTTTGGTACCTGTGATCTTAAAATCCATATCTCCGGCAAAGTCCTCAGCGTCCTGCAAGTCGGTCAAGACCTCAAAACGATCATAGGGTTTTTCGGGATCACTCATCAGGCCCATGGCTACTCCCGCAACCGGGCTTGCGATTGGCACTCCGGCATCCATCAGCGACAAGGTCGACCCACAAGTGGCCGCCATAGATGTCGATCCGGAGGATGACATGATCTCGGTTACTAAGCGGATGGTATAGGCAAAGTCCTCTTTGTTTGGCAGGACCGGCTCGAGGGCGCGCTCGGCAAGAGCTCCGTGTCCAATCTCGCGCCGTCCGGGGGAGCGCATCGGCTTGGTCTCCCCGGTCGAAAAGGCCGGAAAGTTGTAATGATGCATGTAGCGCTTTTTGGTCTCCTCTTCCATCCCATCTAAAATCTGCTCCTGTCCGGGAGAACCCAAGGTAACCAAAGTAAGGGATTGCGTCTCACCTCTCTGGAAAAACCCGGAGCCGTGCGTGCGTGGTAGCAGTCCGACTTTTGTCTCAAGTGGTCTAATCTCATCGACCTTACGACCGCCCAAGCGTGTTTTAGTCTCCAAGATGTGCAGCCTAAAGGCGAGGTCCCAAAGCTTGTTAAACACCTCGGTCGCCTCGGCCACTTTATTGTTGACCTGCTCTTGTACGGCTTGGTCCGCTTTTGCAACATTGGCGACGGTAAAGGCACCCATGTCCTGGGTAGCTGCAGCCAGCGCCTCAGCCTTGATCGCCTCAACAACCTCCGTTTGCAAGGCCTCGAGCTCAGAGTTGCGCTCATCCTTGCCTGATTTTGCGATCAACTGCTTAAAACGATCTCCCACAAGTGTTTTAATCTTCTCTTTTATGTCGGTGTGGTCGTGAGCCGGTAAGCCCTCCATCTTTGTCGGTGCTACGGCCTGCGTAATCTCCTCCTGAAAAGCGTTGAGTTCCGCCCCTGCCTGCATGGCGGCCTTGATTGCCTCGAGCATCTCGGCTTCCGGAATCTGCCGTGCTCCCGCCTCAACCATCATGACCTTGTCACCTTTGACCGAGATGACCAGATCAAAGGCTGATTTAGCCAGCTCGGCATTGGTCGGGTTTATAACGAGCGCGCCATCAACCTTACCCACGCGTACTCCCGAGAGTGGTCCCTCAAACGGGATGTTGCTAATTTGCAACGCGATCGATCCGGCCAGCATAGCTGCGATATCAGCGTGGTTCTCGTTGTCATACGACAAAACGGTCGTCACGATTTGAATATCCTTGCGAATATTTTTATCAAAGAGTGGTCGAATGCCACGATCGATCAAACGTGCGACCAGTACGGCCTCATCGGTCGGACGTCCCTCACGCTTAATAAAGCGGCTGCCCTTGATTTTACCCGAGGCGTACAGGCGCTCCTCGTAATCCACCATCAGCGGCAAAAAATCGATGCCCGGGCGCTGGCCCTTAGACATAACCGCGGTCCCAAGCACAACGGTATCTCCGATGCGCACGGTGCAGGCGCCATTGGCCTGCGGTGCCAGTGTACCGATCTCAACCGTAATGGTTTTACCGGCAATATCCTTATTAAAGGTTTGTTGTTTCATTTTGTTCTCCTCATCCAAGTCTTCTGGATCGTTCGTTATCAGTTTGAACCCGCGAGATTGCTACTCACGATCGCTCAAATCAATAACGAATCAAACAAAAGACTGTGGATATATATTAATTAATTGTTATAAGAACCCTCCTCGGCTCCACACTCGCCTAGCGAATGAGGAATCGAGACTGTTCCTTACCCATATCGATAAACGCATCCGCGCGCTCAACGATCTTAGCCGAGACGCCCTCCTTAAAGGCCATGACCTCGACGATGCGGCCACTGTTTTGCAGGTACTCGATGACCGGTACGTAATCACCATCACCCGAGACCAAGACGGCCACGTCGATCATCGGAGCCAGGCGCACCATGTCCATCGCAAGCCCCACATCCCAATCGGCCTTCTTTTTACCGCCGGAAAAAACTTGCAACTGTTTGAGCTTGACCTCAAAACCGGATTTAGCCAATGCCGAGAAAAACTTTTCTTCTTCCGGCTCGCCGCTGGTGACCGCATAAGCTAAGGCCCGAATCAGCTTACGACCTTGTACGGCCGACTCACGCAAGTTTCTAAAATTAAGGGAGCCTCCCAAGCGGCGTACCGACCAATACATGTTGGACACATCAACAAAGATACCGACACGCTGATCGGGATATTTGGTTAGCTCTCGTTTTTCAATGAGCTGTTTGCCGTGTGTCTCGGCGCTATCAGCCTGACGCGGCGTGCTGGCCGATCCGACTTTGCTTACTCGCGTGGCTGCCGAGCTCTCACCCGTGCCCCTACTCGTAGAGCGTGTTGAGATGCGGCGGGGTCGAGATGGACTCCTTTGACTGTACATGCTTGTAGAGCGCGTTGGGCGCGGTGTCATTCGATGTTCTCTTTGTGCTTAAGGCCCAGCGCCTTGATGACTTTTTTGTAGCGCTTCTCGTCCTCTTTTTCCAGGTAATTAAGTAACTTACGTCGGTTGTTTACCATTTGGAGTAAGCCGCGGCGGCTGGACACGTCTTTGCGGTGTTCTCCCAGATGCTTGGTAAGATCTTTGATTTTTTCGGTTAACAGCGCCACCTGGACCTCCGGAGAGCCGGTGTCATCTTGGTGCGTTTTATATTTTTTGATAACCGTCTGTTTTTTGGTCTTTGCGAGCATTCTGGTGTGCGGCTGTTCTGCCTGATTACGTCAATAATGTGCCTCATGAGCCCCTAGGGGCGAGGTCTTTTTAGTCGCCTCACCATACCACGCGGTCGTTTTATTTGCAAGGGCGACAGGCCTTGCGCGGGCGACGTGCTATGATGTTTGCATGGAAGAGGCCATCGAGATTAGACCGCTCAAACGTAAAGAACTGGGTGATTTATACCTGATTGCCAAAGTGTATTACCCCACCGAGCCGTGGCTCTCGGAGCAGTATTTGGCCGGACTGGAGGCGCGCGCAGTGACCGCCTACAGCTTGCGCTGGAGTGGCCGACTGATCGGGGGCATTATTATCACGGCCGATAAGCGCCCCAACCACTGGATCGATTTTATGGTTGTTGACCGTAATATGGTCAAGCGCGGCATGGGTGAACGCCTCTTTTTAATGGCGGAGCGTGATCTTGAGAGCGGCTCGATGCTCTGGCACGCCACGCACGACACCAAAACCTTTGCCCCCAGTAAAAAGTTTTTGATCAAAATGGGCATGGAGCAGCGCGGCTCACTCAAGGGTTGGTTCGGTCGAACAGATGCGGTAGTCTACGCTAAGCGAATTCGCTAGGCCACGCGTCCGTAGCTCAGTTGGATAGAGCGCAAGATTCCGGATCTTGAGGTCGCAGGTTCGACTCCTGCCGGACGCACCACAAAGCGAATTGTAAGTCAGAGCTCGCCGCCTCGCTGTGCTCGGCGGCTCGCACGTATTGTGTTTTCGGCTCAAAACGGAATTCGCGATTTAGTTTGAGGAGGAAGAAAAACTTATTAAAATGAATCCAGAATAGAAGCTCAAAAGAGTTTCTATTTTAGTTTGACATCTATGCTAGCGTCCGATAGCTTGCAGTATCTGCCACGAAATGGTTTCGTGGTTGAAAATCGCAGAAAGGAGATCGTTACGGTGAAACAGCACCTTGAAAAGGGAATGAAAGTCAAAATCCTCGAAAATGGAGAAGTGATTGATGAAGCCATCGTTCGTCGTGTCGGAACCGGCGGTCACCCGCGTACACAGGAAATCGAGATCGAAAGCCTCAATCTTTATCCCGGAAAGACAACCGAGTTCGCGTGGATTCGGCACAGCGACCCGAGCAGAGAGGGATGGCGCATGCTCTTCGAAGACCCGATGACAGGTGGCCGTTGCTTCAGCCAGCTAGCCCCAATCTGTGTCTTCGAGCCAGCCTGACATATTTCTTTCTCTTCTTCCGGCCATCAGGCGCACGACCTTCGGGTACGGCGCCTTTCTTTTTTCTTAAATTTTGAAAATATATTTGGGATATGCACCATATTTATGTTGGTGACCAATCCATAAAAAGCCCCAGAATAGGGGTTTTTGGGACGTGGGCCTGACTTTTAAGCACAGATGTGCCATATTGCTATCGTTATCAGGATCGCAAGAAGCTGATAATCTCCGCGGTAATAGTGCCGAAGAGAACACAGTGCCTTGAGGAGGTTGTATGGATCTCACTATGCTGGGTGCCGGTATCATCTCAGGGAACATGATAGGAAAGCTCATGTTCCGGAATTCGGAGGACGGCGGAAATGGTCTCGACATCACCATCGAGTGTATCGCTCTTTTACTAATTATCGGAAGCCATTTACAGCTTTTCGGTGGGTGACCGCCGTCGCCCAATCGGGCCCCTTGTCGGATTCAATTCTGCTTGGGGCTCCAACTTTTTTGTAAAATTGCAATTGTTTTCATAATTTATTATTCTTAATTCATTCTGGTTATTCTCTTTGCGTATTATTGGATTTATTCGCCGTCAAAGAAAAACATAAAATTGCCAGCGGTTCGGCTTCGCCTCCTACATTTTTGGCGGCTATGTCTTAAAATAAATCAGGAAAAGTGCTAAAAGAATTTGTGAATAATCCTATATACACAAAAGAGTTGGCTGATTTTTTACATGAAGCCAATAAAAATACTTATGCCAACAAAGACGCTCCGAAAGTCGCGCCATCGCGTTTGAAGTCAAAAGGTTATCATTTTGAGAAAGGCGACCTGATTTACTACGATACATATTTTGGTGGGCGCGATTTTATTGGCGGGGAAATCGTATATAAAAATCAAAAGCCAGTTTGGGGCGAGAATTACTTTGGATTTATACTTGACAAAAATGTTAGCGAGAAAGATGTATACGATTTCCTTCGGATGGCACTCATGCAAGAATACGACGATACAATTCCGGTTCGTGGGCCAAGTAACTTTTCCGCCGATAACAAAACATATACTTTTATCGCTAATGGTGATTTAGAAAATTTTTCTGGCAAAGAGGAAATTTCTTTCCACGGTAAAGTTGTATATCGCTGTTTTGTGCACGGCGGATTCATCCGCTAAAGTTATGGAAGATATTTACAAAAATGATTTTGAAAAATTTCTTTCCCATACAGACGAGAAAGAGATTTTGTTGAATGAAGTTTCTAAAGAGATTGAGAAGTATAATACAAAATCATTATTGGATATTGGAGCGGGTAATGGTTTATTAAGCATTCCTCTTTCGAAAAAAGTTGGAAGTTATCTTGCAGTTGAGCCGAAAGAAAAGTTTGTAGCGAAATTGCGCGGAGCGGGACTCGAAGTTATAGAAGGGAAATTCCCATTTGAGATTTCCGGTTCATTTGACATGGCGCTGTCGTCTCATTCAATGTCTTATCAAAAGGATTTGATTGTGCCGTTTATCAGAAAAGCGTGGGAGTTAGTGAAGCCGGGTGGTGTTTTCCTTATCATTACTTATCGAGGGCAAGAGGACGATTGGACAAAACTGATGAAGGGGCTAGGAGAAAATCACGAAGATCAAAATCGTGTCGGATTTAACCAAATTGTTGAACTTCTTGCTTCACTCGGAGATGTTAAAATGCGGAAAGTGATTACGAGAGTAAATACCGAAAATCTTGATGATATAGTACAAGCTCTTTCTTTCGTTGCCAGTGATGGCAAGCCGGAGAAGAAAAAGGAATTTTTGAAGCAGAGTGGGAAATTGGAAAAAATTTTGAAACAAAATTACAAGAACAATTATGGATATTATTTTCCATTCCAACATTTCTTTTTAACAACACAAAAGCTATAAAAATAATTCTTGGTTCACAATCAAAAGGCAGGAGTAGTGTCATGGAAAGCATGGGCTTTCAGTTTGAGACCATGAGTGCAAATATAGACGAAAAAGCTATCCGATTTGATGACCCGCAAAAACTCACTCTTGTCCTCGCAAACGCAAAAGCTGACGCATTGCTTCCTAATATTTTAGAGCCAGCAATATTGATTACGTCTGACCAAGTTGTAGCGTTGGACAAAAATATTTTAGAGAAACCGGAGAATGAAGATGAAGCAAGAGAGTTTTTGCGGGGTTACGCAACGCACCCGCCTCAAACTGTGACCGCAGTAGTCGCCGTAAATACGGCAACTAAAGAACGGCGCGAGGGCGTTGATATTGCAAAAGTTGTCTTCAAAGAAATTCCCGAAAGTGTGATTGATGAGATTATCAAAGAGGGTGATATTTTCACTCGCGCCGGGGGATTTTCGGTTGAGGACCCGAGACTAAAGAATTACATTGTTAATATTGAGGGAGCGATTGATAGTATTATCGGCTTGCCGAAAGAATTGACGGAACGACTTATCAAAGAAGTTCAATGGCCGCCGAAAACTTTTTGAGCGAGGACGGCTCGGCAAGAGGTGGTTGGGGAGAAATGCCAAGCCGTCCGGGCGAAACCCGCCGCCGGCGCGTAGCGCGAAGCCGAGCAGAAAAACTTTCTTTTCCCTTTTAGAAGAATTTTTTAGTGGCGCGCACAAAATCAAATCGCAAAGAAAGTTTTCTGCGAGGTAGACCGCCGCTTTGCGGCGGCCAGCGCCGACTGTGCCTGCGGACCATTATGAGCTATGCTGCACCTCTATGAATCTCCCGGAAGGAACCAACACCGGCGCCCCCTGCCGAGAACTGCTCGACGGGACATATATCGTTGATCTACATACTTTTATTGATGAGCGAGGAGATCTGGCTGAGCTCTACCGCACGGAATGGTTTGACGAGCATGTAATTCAAATTAACTACACGCGCAATAAAGCGGGAGTCATGCGCGGGGCGCATTTTCATCTCCGGCGCAATGAGCATGTCATTATCGCCTCCGGTCAAGCGGTGTTTGGTATCCATGATGCGCGCCCCGGCTCTCCCACGCACGGCAAGTCAGCCATGCTTAACTTATCCGCTGACAAACTGCAAATGATTTACATCCCCGCCGGCGTCGTTCACAGTATTTACTCAAAGACAGAGAGTCTCATGCTCGTCGGACAAACCGCCTACTATGCGCGGGGTGACGAGTTTGACTGCCACTATAATGACCCGGCTCTTGGGTTTAGTTGGCCCGTCACGGATACCAGCCGGCTAACTATGAGTGACCGAGATCGTACCGCCGGTAAACTCTCCCAGGTCAAATCATTAATCCCCAACTGGCAACCGGCATCACGCAAACAACCTAAGTCGATTGTGCCGGCGTCTGTTTAATCGCTCGTTCCAAAGACTCAGCGTGATTTTTATAGGCATGCGCGGACTTGATCTCCTGATCGCGCTGCCAAATGACATCAAGTAATTTTGGTGTAAGGGTTCGCTCCAGATCAATGGCTTTTTGATAGGCCGCGGTAAACAATCGCTCGTTGAGCTCGCGCTCAAAACCCGAGTCATGGATTTTGCTAAACCATAGCTTGAGTTCTGCCAACTTTTGCTCGCGCGACAAGTGCATGCGTAACCCATCTGGAAAATTTAAGAGCGTTAGTTTTTTTCCGCTCGCCGCAACAACTCCCGGGTACGATAAAAATTGCTGGTACATATATAAATCAGTCAGCTGCCCCGGCGGTGTGGTCCGCCAGCCATGCGGTAGACGTTTATAAAAATCCAGGGTGTGTGCCATGGAGCTCAAGCCGATTCTGTTCTCCCCTTGCAACATCATCTCACGATAAAAAGGCTCTTGCAGAGTAAACGGCCTAACCTGAACCTGGCCGTAAGCATCTACAAAAGACGCCACCGGATGAGCAAAGTCAGCTTTTTGTAAAAGCTGCTCCATGTACTCGAGGTGGTTAGGCAGCCATAGATCATCATCGCAGAGATAGCAGACAAATGATCCGCGCGCGCGTTTGGTTAAAATCTCATGACGATACGGCTCACCGCGCCGATGATGTTTGGGGTACTCGATAAACGAGATGCGCCGGTCAAGCGCGGCAAGTTCCCGAGCAACACGACCGGTCTCGGGCGTCGCCCCATCGCCAATAATGAACAACTCAAAATCAGGTATTTGCTGCTCAACAACGCTACGCACCGAGTAATAGAGCGTCTCGCCATGATCATACGTTGGGATAATTACGGTAAACCGTGGACTCATGCCCGCATACTATCGCGCAATCTGCGATTATCAAGTCGCATTGACTAAACCACAAAATCCGCGTAGTAAAACCGGCTGGTTATAGCGTACAATAGACCCGCCTGAGCGCCCGTAGCTCAATGGATAGAGCAGAGGGTTTCTAACCCTCCGATGTAGGTTCGATCCCTGCCGGGCGTACCAGCAATATAGCGTTTGCCGCCTAAGGTAAAAAGAACCGGTCGTTATCCATGGAGACCAGTGTTCCGGTAGCCTCCCCTGCCACTACTCCGAGGAGTTGACCAAAAACGAGATCGCCCAGACTGCCTTGATATGAGAGCTCACCGATACCGGGTGCCGCGACAAATTGCAGTGCTTGCGTAACGGACCCGCCTTGCGTAAAAGCGCCGTTGATCGTGAGCGTGCGCGCTTGATAGGTTTTACCATTGAACTGAGTTGCGACCGGGGCACTAGCCTGCGCCGTACCGCTAAAATCAATCGCGGGTGAGACGCTCCCCTGTCCCTCAAAGGCACAGGACATGCTGGCCGTGTCGCTATTTTTACCAACCGCAAGATACCCGGGCATTTTTCCCGAGCAGCTAAACGATCCGGCGGCATCGCTAGCCGTAAAACCCGTCAGATAATATGACCCGTCCGACTCCAGTAGCATAGTCGCACGATTAACCTCATCGGCGGATTTTGTGTTGCTTGTGGTCAGTGTTATATCCCAGCCCGTCGCTGATTTTTGAGCAATCAGCTGCTGCGTCTCGCGATAAGCATCAGAGCCCGCCCCGCCCGGGACCGCAATACTGCTCACCACATCAAACACACGCACGGCATTTTTAAGCTCACCGTCTTGCGTTGTTGCCGGAGGACCATTAACATCACCGGTAACATCATCAGGTACAACATCTTGCAGCGGTGCTGTCGTCGGTGGCTGTTCTACCTCAACAAAAGGGTAAGTACCCGCGTTAGGAAAACGCCAAATCAAAACCCCCTCCAAAACGAGTAGTAGGATCAACAAAATAAGTATCTCCTTGAGAGTCCTTTGAGCCACGCAAAAATTATACCACGACGCCGGTGCCGCTGGGGCCGCTACTGCACCGTCACGCTCTTGGCAAGGTTACGCGGCTTATCAATCGCACAACCGCGCAACCTTGCGGCCTCATGAGCCAAAATTTGCAGAGGTATCGCAGCCAGAATCGGATAAAATGCCTCGTGCGTTTTTGGGATTTCGATAACCTTATCCGCCAGCCTAAAAAGCTCGGTATCTCCCTGCGTGACGATCGCAAACACTTTGCCGTTGCGCGCCTTGATCTCATGCACGTTGCCGACCGTCTTGCTGTAGTAGTCGTCCGCCGGCGCCACCGCAATAGTTGGAAAGTCCGGATCAATGAGCGCGATCATGCCGTGTTTCATTTCACCTGCCGAGTAGGCCACCGCGTTAAGGTACGAGAGCTCGAGCAGCTTAAGGGCGCCCTCGCGTGCCAGCGCAAGGCTGGTCCCCCGGCCGATATACAAGACTCCCCGTGTTGCTCCCTGTAACTCTTGGGCGACCCTGGCAACCGTATCCCAACACGAGAGGGTTTGCTTGATCAATTGCGGGATTTTGCGATGCTCTTGTATCCAACGCTCCGCCTCGAGCGGCGACATCGTACCGTGCACATTGCGCGAAAAAAGTATTGTCAGCACCGCGAGCTGCGATAGTTGTGCGGTAAAAACTTTTGTACTTGCGACCGAAATCTCGGGCCCGGCATGCGTATACATGCCGCCCCCATGGGTACCAACCAGTCGCGCAATCGAACTACCAACGACGTTAACAAGACCAAACAATTTGCCGCCTTGACGCACAATCTCTTCTGCGGCGACACGCACATCGGCGGTCTCACCGGATTGACTCAAGACAATATAGAGCGAGTGCAGAGGATCCAAGCGCCCGGGATTAAGCGCAAACTCGGAGGCCAGCTGTGTGGTGGCGTCTAGCTTTGCGTAACGTCTAAACCACTCGGCCCCCACCTCAGCAGCACGCAAAGAGGTACCCTCTGCAATCAGCCAGACGCGCTGTATTTTTTTGAGTTCGTCCGACGTCCAAGCCGCAAACCCTCCCAGGCGTGCCTCCGTCTCGGTGTAGTGACTATGGATCACGGTCTCGGCAACCTCGGGCTGCTCGCGAATCTCTTTTTCCAAAAAAGTTGCGCTCTGACCTTTATCGGCATAGGCCGCTTTTACATCCAACCGATCGAGCCCGGGTGTCGCTTGCGGCAGCCCCTGTTGGTAGAACCGCACCGACTCGGGGTAGCGACCGGCTTTGATCTCAACCAGGTCGCCGTCCTCTAATGCGCGCACCTGTGAGTAGCCATGGTTAGCGAGTGGTTCTGCCGAGGACACGATAGCGATGTCATGCTGCGTGGCATGTGCGCTGCGTACACCTAGGAGCAACGGACTGCCCAAGCGCACGGCAATTAGCGTGTCAGGGGTTGCTTTGTCGATTATTAAAAAAGCGTACGAACCACGCAGACGTTTGAGCGCTTGCTCCACCGCCTCCCTAAAAGGGAACGATTTTTTGAAGTGCCCGATCAAATGAGCGACAACTTCTGAGTCCGTGTCAGAGACATAATGGTCGGTCAGCGGACACGATCCTTGCGCTGCCAAATACTCACGCAGCTCCTGAACGTTCTCGATGATGCCATTGTGGACAAGCGTGATCGTGCCGTTGCAGTATTGATGGGGAAGCGCGTATTTTTGGGTGGCCGGT
>JAUYIX010000021.1 GCA_030688115.1 bacterium | reverse complement strand
GCAGACTCACCGCTACATCGCGGCAGAGTAATCATGCTCGCCGATAAGCGCAAGAGCGCACAAGCGATGGGACCGCAGGGTAGCGCTCTGCTCACCGTCAGGGCTGATGAGCGCGGCAGGCACACTCTCCAGCTCAGCGATCCTCCCCGCGGCATGCCGGTTTGCAGGGAGGGCATGAGCGGACTGCTTTTGTCCGCCGTTCGGTTGCCGGTGGACCAGGACTCGGGGTTTGCTCTCCTCGAGGATAATCCGCTGTTCTCGGTGAGGAGCCTTGCCTCTAAAGGGCAGGACCTCTCGCAGGTCGTTTACCTCTTGGTAACCGACCTGACCAGGCGGGTAGTGATCAAGGGCATTGGCCCGCTCTACGGGGCCAATGCGGCCCGCAAGCTCGTCATCGGACAGGATATTGTCTGGGTTGAGCCGGGCGAGGCCGAGATCACCGAGTATCGTTAACGGTCCCCAAAGCTGCGGCTTGTGGGGACCTTTTTTTGCAGATAGGTTAGGATGTCTATATGAGAAGTAAGCCATTCAAGTACGTTGTGATCTTTGGAGTTCTGTTTGTGGCAGGGCTCGTCTCGGTGATCGTTTTGGCCAACACTCGGCGGCCGGGACAGGCCGCGCCTGGGCCGGCCGCATTGTTCGACACTGATCAGGATGGTTTGAGTGATGCTGATGAGGAGCGCTACAAAACCTCCATCACAGAGTCCGACTCAGACTTTGATGGCTTAACCGACGCGGAGGAGATCAAAACTTACAAAACTGATCCGACTAATCCCGACTCTGATGGCGACGGATTTATCGACGGAGTCGAGGTGCTTGGTGGCTATAACCCACTCGGCGCAGACTAATGCGGGCTCTCAAGCGAATTATACGAGGCCTTGTCCCGCGACCGCTTTTGTTTGGGTATCACTATGTTCTCAACTGGGTAAGTATGGCCCTGGCGGGGTTTCCTACACGCTCGTTGATCACCATCGGTGTTACCGGCACAAACGGCAAAACCTCCGTTGTCAGTTACATCAGTGACTTGCTGGAGTCGGCCGGATTCCGGACCGGATACGTTAGCACAGCTACCATTAAGGTTGGCTCGGTAAAAAGGTTGAACCAGCTAAAAATGACCATGCCCGGTCGCTGGACACTGGCACGCATGTTGCGCTACATCAAAAAAAGCGGAGCGCGCTACGCAATTATCGAGACCTCCTCACAGGGCTTGGAGATGGGCCGACATCTGGGCATTAGCTACGACATCGCGGTTTTTACAAATCTAACTCCGGAGCATGTTGAGGCGCACGGTTCATTCGAAAATTACCGAGCGGCCAAGGAGAAGTTATTTAAAGCGCTCTCAAAGGGCAAACGTAAAAAAGATGTAAAAAAAATTATCGTCGCCAATATCGACGATGCCAATGCACGGTACTTTTTGCAGTATGATGCCGACCAAAAATGGGGATACTCACTGGGCGTTGATCAGGCCGCTTTGCCCGGCATGGTGGTTCGGCCGGTAGAGTATGCCTGCGGGCCCAAAGGGATCTCTTTTACGCTCAAGGACCAACAGGGTCAGACCGCGCATATACAGAGCTCATTGATCGGTATTTTTAATCTGAACAACATGCTCGCGGCTGCCACGGTGGCGATGAGCCAGGGGATTAGTCTGGACAAAATTAAGGTTGCGCTAGAAAAATTAGAAGGCGTACCGGGTCGCATGGAGCCCATTGACGAGGGCCAAGACTATTCCGTGATCGTGGACTACGCGGTCGTTCCCGAGTCGCTGGAGTTAGTTTATAAAACACTGCGCGAGCAGCTCGGCCCAAATAAAAAACTGATTGCCGTGCTGGGTTCTGCCGGTGGCGGTCGTGATGTCGCTAAGCGTCCTAAACTTGGCGCTTTGGCCGCCCGCTATGCCTACCGTGCCGCGGTAACTAACGAGGACCCATACGATGAGGAGCCCATGAACATTATTAAACAAGTTGCTCGGGGGCTCGAGCAAGCCGGTAAAATCAAAGGCAGGGACTACGTCACACTGCTCAATCGCAAGACCGCAATCGCTTGGGCGCTCAAACAGGCTGGCTCAGGTGACATTGTCGTTATTACCGGTAAGGGCTGCGAGCCCGTAATAATTGCTGCTAATGGCAAGCGCATACCGCACGACGACCGAACCGTCGCCCGAGAGTTTTTGCAAGAGCAATTACAACGTGCTCGACTAAAAGCTAATCAAGAGCCAGTACAGCAACAGAGTTAGCCCGATGCCAAAAAATGCTCCACCGACGCCCTCGATAGGAGTATGGCCGACGCGGTTAGGCTGAACCGAAATTAATCGACGCTTGTCTTTTGGGAGTAAGAGCCTGAGCTGGTTGATCGCCTCGGAGTTTTTTTGGACAAACATTCGTAAACCGATAGCATCGCGCGTGACCAAGACTGCCAAAGCGAGCGCCAGTGCAAACTCGATACTTTGTATGCCGGCGATCAATCCGGTGATGGTGGCCAAAGAAGACACCAACGCGATATGTGAGGACGGAAATCCGCCCCACGCGTAATACTCTTGCGCATCCAGTCGACCCGTGCGTACCATCTTAATAACAACCTTGATAATTTGCGTAAGCACCGTAACCAAGATGGGCCAGACCACTAGTAGCAAAAAACGAATGTCTAAATCAAAAAACATAAGGAAGTCTTTTAAGAATACCACGCTTGTATTGAGCGCGCTGAGTTTACGGGTAACTAAATCCGGCATGCCCTGGGTCGGACTCCATAGCGACAAAGTCTGGGTTTGGAAAAAGTCTCTGCAGTCCTACGGCCCGGGTAACGTCAACTTTTGGAAGATCTTGAGCCCGCTAAAAGGCAAACTCTCTCCTGACCGGATTATCGTCGTTACCAGCCCCGGACCGTTTGCCGCCAGCCGAGCAACCGTATCGATCGCCAACGCACTCGGTTTTGCCTGGGATGTCCCGGTGATCGGAGTATCTATCGAGGATTTGAGGAGGCACAGTCCGTCCAGGCTTATCGAGCGAGCTTCAAAAAAAGGTGTAACAAGGTTCTCGCTGGCGGGCAGAGCGGCCCCCAGCTACTCCCGTAAGCCATACTAGGCCCCTTGTGCAAAAGCTGTGGATGTGGTGTAGCTAACTATCCTGCATTGTGCCAACATATCTCTTGACATGCGTCAAGCGCGTGCGTATAGTTTTCCCCATGCACACGGGGGGCCGCGCCCGCTAGCGAGAACTAAACCAACTTTGAGCCTATTACAGATAGGCTTGTTGGAGTATTTTTGTGTCTCTTGAGCCATTTACCTGGCTCATACAACCTGGGACATATTTGCTAGCTGTTCATTATTTGCAAGGCCCTAGACTAAATCCTCGCGTGAAATAAAAACATTTTTATTTATCTAAGCACCACATAGCTGATGTCCACCCAAACAGCCATGCGTGTAGGCCCCGCAGAACGTAAGTTCTTCTCGGCTCGCCGCGACGCAACCGACCTACCTAATCTAATCGAGGTCCAATTGGACTCGTACCGCTGGTTCTTAGAAAAAGGCCTGCGAGAACTCTTTGACGAGCTCAATCCGATCGAGGATTTTACAAAGAAAGAGCTCGAGCTGCATTTTTTGGACTACTATCTTGATGAGGCAAAGTTCGACGAGGTAACCGCCAAGGCGCGCAACTCAACCTTTGAGGCGCCCTTGCGTGTCAAAATTCGGTTAGTCAACAAGCGCACCGGGGAGATTAAAGATCAGGAAGTCTTTTTGGGCGACTTTCCGCTGATGACCGAGCGCGGCACTTTTATTATTAATGGTGTCGAGCGCGTGATCGTCTCACAGTTGATTCGGTCTCCCGGCGTTTACTTTACATCCGAGACCTCTCAGGGTTCGACCACTTACGGCGCTAAACTTATTCCTAACCGGGGAGCCTGGCTTGAGTTTGATACGGATAGCAAAGGAGTTATTTCGGTAAAAATCGACCGCAAACGTACGATCGCCGTCTCGGCTCTCTTGCGCGCTTTTGGGTATAGCACCGACGAGGAGATCAAAGCACTCTTTACGGATGTCGATACGGATCCTGACATTAAATATATCGAGGCCACGATCGCCAAGGATCCATCCCGCTCAAACGCTGAGGGACTTAAGGAGGTATATAAGCGCATCCGTCCGGGCGATTTGGCAACCGTCGACAACGCCAAGCAAATGATCGACTCAATGTTTTTTGATTTTGATCGCTATGACTTTGGTCGCGTCGGTCGCTACAAGCTCAACCAACGTTTTAACCAAAAACTGGCGATCGATCGTAAAACTCGCGTCTTTAGCAAAGAGGATCTGATACATATCATCCGCGAGATTATCCGGCTGAACATCGTGCAGGATCCGGCTGATGACATTGATCATCTTGGTAACCGTCGCGTGCGCGCAATCGGAGAGCTGATCCAGAATAAGTTCCGCATTGGAATGGCGCGTCTCGAGCGCATCGTGCGTGATCGCATGTCGACGCTCGATATCGACACCTTAACTCCCGCGCAGCTGATTAACGCGCGTCCGGTTATCGCCGCGGTCAAGGAGTTTTTTACAAACTCGCAGCTCTCCCAGTTTATGGACCAGACCAACCCGTTGTCCGAGCTCGAGCACAAACGTCGTCTCTCGGCCATGGGTCCGGGTGGACTCTCGCGCGAGCGCGCCGGTTTTGATGTACGCGATGTTCATCCCTCCCACTACGGTAGAATTTGTCCAATCCAAACTCCGGAAGGTCCTAACATCGGTCTGGTCGGTCACCTGGCCTCGTATTGTCGTATCAACGAGTACGGTTTTTTGGAGACACCCTTCCGCAAAGTCGTTCAGTCTCTGCCGGCCAACAGCAAAGAGCTCGTCGGAAAATTTATTGGACAGGATATTTTGGGCGCAGGCGGCACGGTCGTTCTAAAAAAAGGACACGCTATTGCGGACGCTGATATTGCGACTATCCGGTCAACCAAAGTTGATCCGGTCATCATCAAACCCTATGTAACCAATGAGATCGTCTTTTTGGATGCCTTTGAGGAGGGTCGCTCGGTTACTGCCCCCGCCACGATTGAGACGGACGAACAAGGCTATTTTGTAAACGAAAAAGATCAGGTTCGCTCTAAGGGTGAGTCGGGTGTTCGTCCAACATCGGTAATCCAGTTTGTTGATGTATCGCCCAAGCAGATTATTTCGGTCGCCACATCGCTGATTCCATTTTTGGAGCATGATGACGGTAACCGAGCTTTGATGGGATCAAACATGCAACGCCAGGCGGTCTCAACGATCCGGCCGCAGTCACCGATCGTAGGGACGGGGATCGAGGCCAAAGCCGCTATCGACTCCGGACAAGTAGTTGTCTCGCAAGCCGCGGGTAAAGTGGTGGCGGTCGATGCTAAGCGCATCGAGGTTTTGCAGGATGACGGAAATCTCAAGATTTATAATCTTTTGAATTTTTCGATCTCCAACCAAAATACGTCGATGCATCAGCATCCGATTGTCGAGAAGGGCCAGCAGATCAAAAAGGGAGATATTTTGGCGGATGGTGCCTCGACCCAAAAGGGCGAACTGGCACTCGGCCAAAACATTCTGATTGCCTTTATGGGTTGGAACGGAGGAAACTACGAGGACGCTATTTTGATCTCGCAGCGCGTAGTCGAGAACGATCGGTTCTCAAGTATCCACATCGAAAACTTTTCGGTGGATGTGCGTGACACCAAGTTAGGACCTGAGATCGTTACTCGCGATATCCCAAACATCGGAGAAGAAAAACTTAAGGATCTGGATGAGGATGGGATTATCCGCATCGGTGCGCAGGTTAGCTCCGGTGATATTTTAATCGGTAAGATTACGCCAAAAGGTGAGACCGATTTGACCGCAGAGGAGCGACTCTTGCGTGCGATCTTTGGAGAAAAAGCGCGCGACGTTAAAGATACGTCGCTGTATTTACAGCACGGAGAGTACGGTAAGGTGATTGATGTAAAACTGTTCAGCCGTGATCAGGGTGACAAATTGCCAACCGGTGTTATCAAGACTATTCAGGTCTCGGTCGCCCAGTTGCGCAAGATCCAGCCGGGAGACAAAATGGCCGGTCGCCACGGAAACAAGGGTGTTATCTCTCGCATTGTTCCTGCCGAGGACATGCCGTTTTTGGAGGATGGTACCCCAATCGATATAATGCTCAGCCCGCTCGGAGTGGCCAACCGTATGAACCTGGGCCAGATCCTCGAGACACACTTGGGCTGGGCCGGTCTCAAACTGGGCTACAAAGCGGCCAGCCCCGCCTTTAACGGCGTGGCAGAGTCTCAAATTGCCGAGGAGCTTACAAAGGCCGGACTGCCCGAAGACGGTAAGGTTCAGCTTTTTGACGGCCAAACCGGTGACTCTTTTGACTTCAAAACCACCGTGGGTGTCATGTACATGATGAAGTTGCACCACTTGGTCGATGACAAGATGCACCAACGCTCAATCGGTCCGTACTCACTGGTCACACAGCAGCCGCTGGGTGGTAAAGCGCAATTTGGAGGCCAGCGTTTTGGGGAGATGGAAGTCTGGGCTCTCGAGGGGTATGGCGCCAGTCACACACTGCAGGAGATGCTCACGATTAAATCAGACGATGTCTTAGGTCGCTCTAAAACCTACGAGGCGATCGTTAAGGGAGAACCGATCCGTAAGCCAAACGTACCGGAGTCCTTTAATGTTTTAGTGCGCGAGTTGATGGCACTGGGTTTAGCCGTTGAGATGATCGGTGGACCTCAGGCGGTAGAAGAGGAAGAGGGTCAAATGTCTCTCAAGGCTCCCGAGCGCAAACGTCCTGTCAAAAAAGATCGGGGCGAGCACACGGGCCGAGCGCGTGCGCCGGAAAAACCAAAAGAAGATATTAAGCAGAAAGGTAAATAACCATGGCAGCTATTCCATCGCTATCAACAAAAGGAACTGACTTTGACGAAGTTCGGATTAGGCTGGCAAGCCCCGAGCAAATCAAGGAGTGGTCGCACGGTGAGGTAATCAAGCCCGAGACCATTAACTATCGCACACAAAAGCCGGAAAAAGACGGCTTGTTCTCCGAGGAGATTTTTGGTCCGACTAAAGACTGGGAGTGTTATTGCGGTAAGTACAAGCGTATCCGCTACAAGGGTATTGTCTGTGAAAAATGTGGCGTCGAGGTTACGCGATCGATCGTGCGACGTGAGCGCATGGGTCACATCGAGTTGGCCGTTCCGGTCACACACATTTGGTTTTTGCGCGGCGTGCCGTCTAAGGTTGGCTTGATTTTGGATCTCTCTATTTTGGATCTCGAAAAAGTTGTCTACTTTGCGGCTTACATTATTACTGAGGTGGACGAACAGGCGCGCGAAGAGGCCCTCAAACAAATTCAACAAGAATTTAAATCTAAAAAAGGCGAAATTGACGCCAAATACAAGCAGTTCCGCGAGCAACTGCAACTCAAGCACACCGCTAAAATGGAAAAGCTTGAGAGCGCCGCTGACAAAAAGAAGGCTGACAAAGAGCGCAAAGAGGAGGAGGATCGCTTTACCTCCGAGCATAAGACCGAGCTTGATAACTTGAGCGAGGCACTCGATACCGCTAAGCGCGAGCTTAAGAGTCTCCAGCGTTTGCAAGTTATCTCAGAGTTAGAGTATCGCGACTTGTCCGTTAAATACGGGCATGTCTTTCAGGCCGGGGTTGGAGCAGAGGCACTGCGTAATCTGGTCGCCTCGATCGATCTTAAGCAGCTAGCTGACGATATCGAAAAAGAGCTTGGAACGGCCGTGACGAGCAAACGTCGTAAACTCAAGCGTCGTCTCAAGCTGATCCGATCGATGCTCAAAGCCGAGATCAAGGCAGAGTGGATGTTCTTGACCGTCTTGCCGGTTTTACCGCCGGATTTGCGTCCTATGGTTCAGTTGGATGGTGGTCGTTTTGCCGCATCCGATCTTAACGATCTCTATCGCCGCGTGATCAACCGCAACAATCGTCTCAAGCGCCTGATCAAACTCAACGCGCCCGAGGTTATTACGCGCAACGAAAAACGCATGTTGCAAGAGGCGGTCGACGCTCTGATCGATAACAATGCGCGACGCGGCAAGGCCGTGGCCAGCGCTACCGGACAAAAACGTACGCTCAAGTCTATGGCGGACATGCTCAAAGGTAAGCAGGGACGGTT
>JAUYIX010000040.1 GCA_030688115.1 bacterium | reverse complement strand
CGTAGCTTAAGCATACTAAATTTGGGTAGACTCACTAACGCCGCCCGGGCGAGAGGCGACCGGTCATGAGCTCACTGAGCTCCTGGCGAATTCCTTTAAAGACCTCGTCGCGATTGCGGTAGTCCGCTTGCGTCAGCATGTCGCGCCGACTTAGTTTTGACTCTTGAACATCAACCACCTGCTTAAGGATCGCAGCCGTTTTCTCGTGCGTTTGTTTGGCGATCTTCAAGCGCTCTTGTAGCTCCCGCCCTCCACTTGCCAGAGGAGATATTTGCTTGAGTCGTTTTTCGTTGACCAGCGCAAATATTTGTAACTCGGCTTGGGCCTCCTTTAGCATGGTCAAAAAAGCCGGATGCGATTGAATCTTCTCTTGCTGATCGGTCATCCATAGTTCCATCAAATCTTGTAGATGATTTTTATCAACTCCCACAACAACATGCGCGACGTTATCTTTTGTGTTGGCCGGATCATGATCAGACTTAAAGTAATCAACGCGCGTCAATTTACCGTCACTCAGTTTACGCTCCATCGTAACAAATTTCTGGATCAACCCGCTGCCCTTGCCGTAGGTAGTGTCAATTGCAAGGGCTAGGTGGTCGCGCGTATTGTCAGGCCTAACAAACTCTTTGAGTTCGTCCACACCGTTAATCTTGTCGTCATACTCCGATCCCGGGATTGAGGATGTTTTTTCACCAAAAACCTTAAGACGGCTGACGCTGTCATGCACCAGAGCCTCCAATATTTTACCGTGCATATGCTCCCGCATTTTATCGGGATTGCTTAGGCTCTCTTTAATCTCCCGGTTGCGTTGTTTTAGTCTACTGGAATGTAGTGCGCGCTCCTCTCTAGTTTTAGGAACATCCGACATTTTGATCCCATCGCGCTCCAAAATCCCTTGCGCTTTTGCGTAAGCAAGCTCCAGTCGTGACTCCGCAGAGTCAACCTGTCTAACACCTTTGTCCGTTTTTATCTCGGGAGACTCGCCGCGCTCGATCATATGTGTTTATGGTTACTCATTGCGCCCCTCGTCCTTGCGCATGCGCAGCCGGGCTCGATACAACGCATACCAGGTTTTTTTGAGAGGAAGATCGAGCGCTCCCATAAAACTATGACGGCGCGCACCAAAGCCGAGTTTAAAACGGGTTATGCCGGCCCAGATATGGTCCTGGTCGTCCGTAGCCGCTACTCCGTGCATATCAAACCAAGACAGTCCAAGCCGCTGGGCCTCTTTTATCGCCTCCCACTGCAAGGCAAAGGTCGGCATACGGTTACGCTCCGCGTCGCCACTTGCTCCGTGCAAATAGGTTGCGGCCTGACCATGAAAAGCGACAACGATTACGGCGAGTGGTTGTGCCTCATACTCGGCAATAAACATCTTAAGCAACCCCGCGCGCCCCAGCTCTTGGACTTGTGTTTGATAATAGCGGTCCTCATGTGCAACAAAGCCATCCCGCTGGGTCGTCAAACGATTAAGCGCTAAAAATCTCTCGACGTCTGCGCGGTCAATACTTTGTCTGACCGTTACGTTTTTTTTGAGCGACAATCTAATGTTGTAACGCGTTTTGGGTTTCATGTTTGCTAAAATCTGCTCGCGCGGCTGCTTGAGGTCGAGCAAGGCCGTCACCCTGGGCTGTATTTGGTTGGCCGCCTCCCGATAACTAAACTCCAAAAAATGATCTTGTCCGCCGGGTGGTAGTGGCGGATCAATCCGGACAAACATCGCACCCCACGCGCGGGCCTGCTGCTTGATCTCAGACAAACACTCTTTGAGGGCCGCGGGATCGGGACGCCCGAGATGCTGCCCGCGCAGGACCGGCCCGCGCGGACAATAAGCGTAGGATTGCCCCAGCGGAAGATCGTGTTTAATTAACAAGGCCGACCCGACCAGCAGGCCGTTTTTCTCGACTCCGATATGTGCGGTGGTTCTACCTAGTGATTCTTGAAAAGCTCCCCAACTCCAAGATTGCAAAAGACTCGAGTCCAACTCCGATTGGACAAAGCGATCGAGGGCGGCCGAGTCCGATTCTGTCAACACCATCAGCGCGCGACGGTAGTTTGCGATCCGAGTTTTTGCAGGGCCTCTTTTACTCGAGCGCTCGGGTCCTCGGTGGTTACCCGAGAGAGAGCATCTTTAGCTTGAGCACTGTTATATCCGAGTTCTACCAGAGCTTGTAGCGCAATATCAGCATCCAGCGGGAGTGGGGTAACGGAACCGGCTCCTGATTGCGCCGCCGGAAACAACTGCTCCACCTTGCTCTTAAGATCGAGGATTATTTTGCTAGCGGTTTTTTTGCCAAGCCGAGTGACCTTTAAAAAGTACTCGGGAGTCTCACTCACGATGGCGTTGGCAATCTCGTTGACGGGACCGGCTCCTAAAATATTTAGCGCCAGCCGCGGGCCCACACCGGTAACTTTGACCAGTAAATCAAATAATTGTTGTTGCGATTGGGTCACAAAGCCAAACAAGGTCATGGCGTCGTCGCCCGGGATCAGACGCGTCCATAATTCGATCGACGCACCACGCTCCGGGAGACTGCCCAGGCCGGGTTGGTTCATAAAGACCTCATACCTGACACCCCGGACATCGATAATGGCACTTTTGTCTTGTTTTTCTAGTAGCGTTCCGCTAAGACCTGCGATCATGGAGATATCCTAACACTAGCAGAACCCCATAGAAAAGGCAGGTCGCGTCCGCGGACGCGACCTCAATATCATGGACGTTTGACCGGCTCCATCCACCCTTTTAACTCTGAGTCACTGAGTGTGATGGTGGGCCTGTGCCTCTGGCCCAACGTAACCGTGAGCGTCACCGACCCGGCGCTCCACGGGCTCGCCCCCAGCTCACCCGTGATCCGTAGCTCCAGGGGCGTGGCCTTAAAAACATCAATCTTGAGCGGACCGGGGAACTCGAACTCTTTGTGGTCGATGGTTACGGTATCTTGTATCCAAAGGCAAACGTGGATCAGCTTTGGATCGGCCGCGTGCTCCTTAGCCTTGAGCCAGTACTCGAGATTACGCAAAATGCGCATCTCTTTGCGAGCGCTGATCGTCAGGATCTCTCGCGGATTTGGGACGTTGCTATTTTGACGAGGGAACATGTGCATCATCTCCTCCCTTTTTGGCAGCTGCTGACAAGCTAGCAGATTTTATCCCGTAGGCAAGTACTAGCCCGGGGCCGACTTTACGTCGAGACGCGCTGCACATGTTAGGCTTGCCTAAGAGTGCTCAATGGCCTAAGCTGGACACTTTTATAAAACCGGATGAACAAACCCTTTAAACTAACCACCAATAAAACATTTGC
>JAUYIX010000019.1 GCA_030688115.1 bacterium | reverse complement strand
TGTCCGGTTTGTGTTGGGGTCTTGCTCACCTGGATTGGTTTTTTGGCCGCAGCGTACCTGGGTCAACCGATCGATCTGACTATCCCGGCGGTCATGATGGGCGGTAGCGTCGTTGGCTTTACCTACTATCTGGAAAAAAAGCTGAACGCCCGGCGCTTTATCAATGCCTGGCGGGTCTTTTTTGTTGTGTTTGGTTTTGTCACGGTCTATGCGCTCATACGAGAGGAGTGGGTCTGGTTTGTTATCACCGCAGTGGTTACGCTGGCGTCCGTCCCGGTAGTCATCGGTCTTAGCAAAAATAATCCTAACAACAACAGGCCGCCCGAAGTCGCTAGGACTGCAGTCTCAAACACGCAGAGCCAACAAAATATCGCCGCGATACGCAAAAAAATGGAAGATTGCTGCTAATCGTTACGGCCGAGCTGTTCTGCCGGTTACTTTTTTTTGGAAATGCTGTAAATATCCAGTATTTCTTTAATGGCCTTGCTTTGCTTACCGCTTTTGATCTGCTGAAGCACGTGCGTCGATAGATGGTTTTTTAGCAGTAAATCCTCAACGCCGGATAGCGCCCGTTTAATGGCCAGGGATTGCTCAATAATGCCGATGCAATACTTTTCTTTAGTAACCATTGATTGTAGGCCCCGGACTTGGCCCTCAATGATTTTTAAACGGCGGGTGACACTTTTTTTAATATCTTTGTGCATAATCGGTTGTTATAATACCCCCGAGGGGTATATAGTCAAGCCAAAGTCGATGGCGATACTTCTCTCACTATTACTTATCTTCAGCTTTAATCCGGTGATGCATCAAAAGATGATGGCAGCCGGTTGGCCGCGGGGGCATATGCAGGAGCAAGTAGCTGCCCAAGCCAATGATGCGCTCATCCAGCAGGCCGTTCTTACTGAGCAGGTTGTCCCTACGGGGGGAGTCTATCTGCCGGTGCGCTGGAATGGCCTCGGGCAAAAGATGGTTAAGGCTGGAGTGATTGATCAAGATGCGTTCGAATCTCTTTACGCCCAAAATGGCGGCCTTGATACGTATGAGGCTCAATTGCTGAGCGGATCCGGCAGCCCGGCCCTGCGGATCGATAGCCAAAACGCAGGGGTTTTACTTAATCTCCTATGGGCTCTGGGACTCGGCAACACAAGCCCTATCCTCGAGGAGGGGCCCATGGTCGATCCACAATACGGAGGTGCGGAGCGGTTTGCCTCCACCGGCGGTTGGACATTGGCCGATGGTGACGTTATGGACCATTACAGTGCGCACCCTTTTATCGACCTAACGCCAAATCAAGAAAAAATGGTCGAGCGCGTCGCCAAAAATATTTATCGTCCGTGCTGCGATAACTCGACGTACTTTCCCGATTGCAACCACGGTATGGCGATGTTGGGCCTGCTCCAGTTGATGGCCTCGCAGGATATTTCGGAAGATGAAATGTACGCCTATGCCCTGCAGGTTAACTCGTATTGGTTCCCGGATACCTATCTCACGATTAGCAAGTACATGCAAACACAGGGGATAGCCTGGTCGGAGGTTGATGCTCGTGAGATCCTGGGTCTCGATTATTCCAGCGCATCCGGTTATAGTAAAATTGTCAGTCAGATAGAGCCAGCCCGAGGCCTCGGGGGAGGGGGCTGCGCCGTTTAAAAAAATACGCTACAATATAGACATATGACAAAACATACAGACGTCAAAGGATCCTGGAAGAACAACGGCTCGATCAAAATCGAGAACCACGTTTTTTCGGGTGCGCTTTGGTTTGCGGGCTGGCTGTTCACGATCGGGTTTTTGGACCTCTCCTTTTGGCGAGGAGTCCTGGGCATCGTGATCTGGCCTTTTTACCTGGGTGAGTATATTGCTCGGCTAATAAGCTAGCGAGCGCGAGCGTGTCTCACGGTATCGCCACCAAAAACTCACTTTGATACAGAGCGGTCCCTGGGGAGACAAGTGCCGCTTGATGTAGTATTAAGAGAGCAACCCCCAAAAAAATGGCCTCAAAAAGCATCGAACAAACCGTACGGGATCTGGCCAGGCGCGCCGATATTAAGATCGATGGCCCACGGCCCTGGGATATGCAGGTGCACAACAAAGACCTCTATAAAAGAATCTTGGCCGGAGGTTCGCTTGGATTAGGCGAGGCCTATATGGAGGGCTGGTGGGATTGCCAAGCGCTCGACCAGTTTTTTGACAGAGTGCTCAGGTTGCGACTAGAAACCAAGATCGGGATCTCCCCGGGTTTGGTCTGGAACGCCATCAAAGCGCGAGTCCTCAACCAACAAAGCAAATCAAAAGCGCACGTGATCGGGGAGCGCCACTACGACATCGGCAACGATCTTTATACACGCATGCTTGACTCCCGGATGAACTACAGTTGCGGATACTGGAATGATGCCGAGACGTTAGAACAGGCGCAAGTCGCCAAGTTGGATCTGATCTGCAAAAAGTTGCAGCTCAAGCCCGGCCTGACCTTGCTCGATATCGGCTGTGGTTGGGGGAGCCTGGCAAAGTTTGCCGCCCAAAACTATCAGGTCAAAGTTGTCGGTATTACGATCTCCAAAGAGCAGGCCTCGTTAGCACGTGATCGTTGTGCCGGCTTGGATATAGAGATACGTCTACAAGATTACCGCAGTCTTACCGAGCAGTTTGATCGCATAGCCTCGGTTGGTATGGTAGAACATGTCGGCTACAAAAATTATCGTGAATTTATGGAGGTGTCTGAGCGCACGCTCAAGCGCGACGGGCTCTTTTTGTTACACACTATCGGAGGCAATACATCTGTTAAAAATACGGACCCCTGGATCGACAAATATATTTTTCCAAACTCGATGTTGCCGTCGGCTTTACAGCTCACGCGTGCGGCGGAGGGACTGTTCTGCCTGAGAGATTGGCATAATTTTGGCACCGATTATGACAAAACTCTGATGGCCTGGCAGGCGCGTTTTAATCAGAGTTGGCCCGAGATGCAAAATAAATACGATGAGCGTTTTAGGCGCATGTGGAACTACTACCTTTTGAGTTGCGCAGGATCTTTTAGGTCGCATAAAAATCAACTTTGGCAAATTGTATTTACTAAGGTAGGTGCTCCGGTAGACTACAAGAGTATCCGCTAAGTAGTGGCCCTTGTTGTCTGGATTGTAATGGCCAAAAAAGACCCAAGTTCCGGATAGAATAGCACCGTCGTGCACTTTTAGACCGGTTGAGCTATATTTTTTGGTACTTGGCCTCAACCTTTAAACCCAACTCAAGCAGTCATGAACTCAGCAAAAAGTAAGGTTATCGTATGCGGTGCCGGCATTGGAGGCCTAACCGTCGCGCACGAGCTGGCCAAGCGTGGATTTGAGGTCACCATCTACGAGCGCAACGACTCGGTTGGAGGACTGGCGCGCAGCAAATATTACAAAGATCCGGCTAGCCAATATGAGTACCCGGTCGAGTACTCCTGGAGAGTTTATGGGCAGTACTATAAAAACTTGCTGCGCGTCTTGGACGAGATTCCGGTTGGAGAGCAAACAACCTCGAGCGTAAATAAAAAGCTGGTCGAGGTGTTCACCTATGTGTTCCCCCGTTTTGATAAAAAGGAGGTCATTGTTGAGCGGGGAAAAAACGCGCGTGAACTTACCAAGGACCTTGCCTTCAGCGAAAAATTAAAAATTCTGGATAAGGTTTTGTACTGCATGACCATGTCGACCCAACGCATGGACTCGATGGATCACATCAAATGGAAGGACTATTGCGCCGATCTCTCTCCAGAGGCGCAAAAATACATGGTTAGGATGTGGGGCCCGGTTTTGGGCATGGATCCATCCCTCATGAGCTTTCCGGTTGTTGCGCGCTTGATAGTGGTCATCTTGGGAGGAGTATTTGAGATCGCTAGCACCCTGTACCTGATGCCAAAGCCGACCAACGACGCCTGGTTTGATGAGTGGGTTGGTTTATTACAAAAAAAAGGCGTCACCATTAAAACAAAGCATGAGATTAAAAATATTAAGGTAACGGGCGGACGGATCAGTGGCGTTGTTGTTGAGGATCAGGCCAATGGCCAGCAGGCAGAACATACGGCGGACTATTATGTATGTGGTCTCCCGGCTGAGGCAATCGCAAAAATAGTAGAACAGAGCCCAAGCCTGTCTCAATTTCCTGTTCTTAAAAACACGATTGAGATGGCCAAACATGGTCGACAGATTCAGCTCTCGGTTCAGATGTTTTTGGGTCAAAAAATTAATTATCCCAGTACGGACAAGTTGATCCTATATCTACCGGACACACCCTGGGCGCTGATCATCGAGCCACAAGATAAAATTTGGGATGCGACCTACAGCACCGATCCAAAAGTTAAGACGGTCCTATCGGTGGGTATTTGTCAGGTCGACGCGCCCGGGATCAGGCACGCTAAGCCCTTTACCGAGTGTACTGAGCGTGAGGTTAAAGAGGAGGTTTGGGCTCAAATCTGTAAGTCTTACCGTATGTCGAGTATCCGCACCGAGCAGGGAGAACCGATCGAGCAAGCCACTATCGAACTCTTTTATATGTGGGATAGCTACCGTTTTGATCCGGACAAAAAAGTGATTGACTCGTGGGAGCCAAAGTTCAGCAATAACATCAAGACGCTTCAATACCAGCCCGACCCCGTCACGGATGTCCCTAATCTATTTTTTGCCGCAGGCTATGCAAAAACGTCTCGTTTTATCTACAGCATGGAGTCGGCGGCCGAGGCCGGCACGCTTGCCGCAAATGAGATCATCCGTCTGGCTAACTCCAGCAATGGCACTGAACATACACCTACAGAGGTCTTTAAATCAATGACGACCCTAAACATTTTGTCGCCACTTGTCTGGTTGGACAAGGTACTTTTTAAAATTAAGGCGCCCCATCTTAGCAGGTTGTTTTTGGGCAACAGCCTCTTTTTAGTTATAACCTATCTGATCGGCCTGCCACTATTATTAATTGCAGTCCTGGCCGCTCTTACCGTTGTAATACTGCGATAGAGCAGCTCTCCGGTTGTCTCTCTAGTCAAACAGCGCTTCTATCTGGGCTTCTACGGCGGCGCTTACCAGCTCTAGAGATCCGATAATCAGGACGTGGGATATGCCCGGGATGTTGGAGCTGATGTAGTCTTGTGTTGGTATAGGTAGTTCTTGGGCTTTGGTTAAGACTAGGGCTGCTTGTTTACCGGCTGAGTAAGGGCCTGCTAGCAGGGCGTCAAAGAAGCCGCTGGCTGCACTGCTGGCTGCTAAGCCGGTAGGTTCTAGGGCCTGGCCTGACCCCGGTAAGCCTTCTTTTTGTCCGTTGGCGACTACAATAAAATCCGGATCGATTACGTGTTTTTGCATCAGGGCTACAGCTGTGGCAAAGCGGTCAGCCCCGGCTGTTCTATCAAGGGTTGTGGCTGGGAAATTAGTAGTAAGGGTGGTGGCAAGTCCGGCTGACAGAGCCACTTCTCCACCTATCAGTTCTACCGCTGTGATCTCGGGGTGTGCTGTTAAAAAAGTATTAGTAAACGGATCTATAGTAGATGCTCCGCGCTGGTTAAGCAGGATTGGGTCAGCCTTGCCGTCATTGAGGATGTCACCAGCTACGGCACCGGCTACCAGTGCGTCAGCAAAGAGAGCGTGTTCTGCCACAAAGACCTTGGTAGTTGTCCCCGGGTTTAAGTCAACGATCTCATCGGCTATTTTTACTGCGGTGCCTAGGCGGTTACTGTCACCTAGTCGGCGCGGTGTATAGCCTGCGTCTGAGATTTGCTGCTCGACCTCGGCGGACTGTGCGGCTGTTTGGCCGGCTATATATACGGTCTGTCCGGCACCCGGGCCTAGGGCGCGCTCAAGCTCGGTCAAGACCTCTGGAAGTAGCACGTCGGGGTCATTGAGCAGGATGGTTCCA
>JAUYIX010000015.1 GCA_030688115.1 bacterium | reverse complement strand
AGAACGTTTTCTGCTCTTAAAATATCTCTTAATATCAAGCCCAAAATCCTTAATACTTTGCGTGATATCAGCATCGTGAGACCCGCCATAGACCGAGATCCCAAAGGTCCAGCGGCCCGTCTTGTTTTTTACAAATGAGCGTAGTATCGAGTCGGGTCTGAGCGCCTCGGATAAAGCGATACGTACGTCCAGCCCAAGCGCATATTCTTGCTCCATTAGGCCAATTTTGATGGTTCCGCCTAGTCGTTTGTGTAAGCCAACAATATCAACCGTATCGGCACACTCAACCAACAGAACGTGTTTTTCGATCCTTTGGCTGGTGTGCTGTATCCCCAGCGAACCCAGGACCGCAAAAATCTCTGCAATGCCCAGATCGGGCAGACGCCCCAAGATAAATATCCAGCGTTTCATAATAAATTAAGTATTGTTAGGCATGGTGTATATTCAGCGATGCGCAAACACCCTAACATACTTTGGATAATAGGGGAGTCTCTCATAATAGGCACGAGCGCCTTTGTAGCGGGCTATTTGTGGCCTCACGCCGGACCCACGCCAATTCTGGTTACAGCACCTCCGCCAATCCAAGAGACCTTACAAACTGACAGTTCACCCGTCTTAACGAGTCTATCGGGTGCTAAAGGTGAGCAGGCAGAACCCACGACCGGCTCTGAGCAGGACCCGGGCCCATTTGTTGCCAGTTCGAGCGGAAAAAAGTACCACCCCTCAACGGGTTGTAGTTATGCTGATCGTATTAAGCCGGAGAACAAGATCTATTTTACCAGCGAGCAGGAGGCCCGGGCTGCGGGCTATGAGCCATCAACCTGTTTAACCAAATAACCAAGCACAAAACCCGACACATGAGCATTAAGCCACTTGAGCATTGAGCGGAAGTGGCTAGCTACGGAGTTTGGCAACCGCTGTAGCAAGTTGTTCTCGGGCCTCCTTGAGTTCGATGGCGGTGAGTTGTCCGCTCTTTATATCACCGATCAAGCGTGTACGTTCTGCCTCAGCCTTATCACGATCGATGGACTCCACCGGAACAGCCTCGCCAACGAGCAGCGTAACAGCATTTGCCTTGACCTCAATTGATCCGGTAGAACATACGAGCCGTGCCTCATGCCTGGCGGTTTTATAACGCACTAATCCGGGCATGACGCGCGCTAATAGCGAGACGTGGCCGGGCAAAATCGACGTGGCACCTTGTTGCGTCGGCACGGTGACAAGTTCGACCTCCTGATCTACCAGAACCTTCTCGATAGTTACAATGCGTAGCCGCAGTGCCATTATTTTTTAACTTGATCAATTGATCCCTTTAGATAAAAGGCGTCCTCATTGTAATCATCATACTCTCCAGCTAAAATCGCCTTAAAACTTTGCACCGTGTCTTTTCTGGAGACGTAAGCACCCGGCTGTCCAGTAAAGACCTCGGCCACCGAAAAAGGCTGCGACAAAAACTTCTGGATTTTACGAGCGCGACCGACAATTACTTTATCCTCATCGCTCAACTCTTCGATACCTAAAATAGCGATTATATCCTGGAGCTCCTTATAGCGCTGCAATATCTGTTGAACATCTCGAGCTACTTTGTAATGCTCTTCGCCTACGATCGTGGGATCCAAAATGGTCGAGGTTGAGTCCAGGGGATCGATAGCCGGGTAGATGCCCAGTTCTGCCAGAGCTCGCGACAAGACCACCGTTGAGTCTAAGTGCGAGAAGGTAGTGGCCGGTGCCGGATCGGTCAAGTCATCAGCAGGCACATATACCGCTTGCACGGATGTGATCGAACCATTTTTGGTAGAGGTAATACGCTCTTGCAGGTCACCCATCTCTTTGGCCAAGGTCGGCTGATAACCGACTGCTGACGGCAAACGCCCCAACAGCGCCGAGACCTCTGATCCGGCCTGTGTAAACCTAAAAATATTATCGACAAACAAAAGCACATCCTTTTTTGCTTGATCTCTAAAATACTCAGCCATCGAGAGCCCGGAGAGCGCCACTCTAAAGCGAGCACCGGGTGGTTCGTTCATTTGACCAAAAACGAGTGCGGTATTTTTCAAGACTCCTGATTCTTTCATCTCTTGATAGAGATCATTACCCTCGCGAGAACGTTCTCCGACACCCGCAAAAACAGAATAGCCACCGTGTTTAGTCGCGATATTGTGGATCAACTCTTGGATCAAAACGGTTTTACCGACGCCGGCCCCTCCAAACAGTCCCGTTTTACCTCCCTTAACAAAGGGACAAATTAAGTCGATCACTTTGATCCCCGTCTCAAAGATTTCAACTCCGGTGGCTTGCTCATCAAAACTAGGAGCCGCGCGATGGATCGATTGCAAAGATGTGTTAGTGGGCTGGTCCTGACCGTCAATGGGCTTGCCCAACACATCAAACATGCGTCCAAGAACACCCTCACCAACCGGAACCTCAATCGATTTACCTGAGCTTATCACGGGCATACCGCGTGCGATACCATCGGTGCTGCCCATAGCGATGGCGCGCACACGCTTACCGCCTAAATGTTGTTGTATCTCCAAAACGATCTCTTTGTCGTTTACCTTGACCGAGAGAGCCGCGTGGATACCCGGAAGCCCCTCAGAAAATTCTGCGTCAACGACGGGGCCGATTACTTGTTTGACTGTGCCAGATAATTGTTTGGGCATGGGTTTGTTCATTATTTTTCAAGAGCTGCTACGCCGGCAGAAATCTCCGCCAGGGCGGCCGTAATGGCCTCTTGTCTCAGTTTATTAAATGTTTGCGTTAGAGAGTCAATAAGATCACTGGCATTATCATGCGCGTTTTTCATGGCGATCATGCGCGCTGAGTGCTCGGATGCCTCAGCCTCAAGTAGGGCATGGTAAATGAGCATGCTCACTAACTGGGGGATTAGTTCATCCAGGATAACGGCAGGGGAGGGCTCAAGCTCATACGCCTCCCGGTTGAACACTACCGGCTGTGCTAGTAACTCCTGAGGTAACTCCTCAACATCAACGATTTTTTCTAGAGTAATTGGCAAAATACCTCTGATAAAAGGGCGCTGCTTGAGGGTGTTCTCAAATTGAGTATAGGCAACAATTACTTTGTCATAGGGTCCTTTGAGGTAGTGGTCAACAAGCTCATCACGTAATCGGCGCGCCATTTTAATGTCAACTTTTTCGCTGCGCTGTGCCCTAATGACGTTAAAACGCTGACCCCTGGCAAATGCCTCGGCCTCAGCGCCGATCGTAATAAAGTCTGTCGAGCGATTTTTATCTTGCTCTTGTCTTTTAACGAGGTCACTAATCTTACGCCAAAGATTGGCGGTAAGACTGCCTGTCAAGCCTTTATCGGGTGCCAGCAATACGATCAACTGCTTACCGGTATTCTTTTTTTTGAGTAGTGGATGGCGCGTTGCCGTCAAACCAGACAATCGTCTTAGTAACGAGAGTGACTCCTCAGCAAACGGGCGAGTTGCAAGGGTGCGGCTCTGAGCTTTACGCATTTTTACGGCCGAGACCGTTTGTAAGGCACGCGTAATTTTTTTGGTGCTCGTCACCGATTTAATCCGTCGCTTGATATCACGTGTATTAGTACCTGCCATTGTTACTCAAACGTTACGTTTTTTAAAAACTCCATGATCGTCGAGTCTAGTTTTGCTGCCAGTTCATCCGTCAACTCGGGCTTTTGCTCGATCGCTTTAATAAGATCCGTTTGAGAACTCTCAATATGCCTGATCAACTGCTCCTCGGCATTGCTAATTTGAGCAACCGGTACCGCATTTAATTTGCCTGTCGTGGCGGCATAGAGCGCAACGGCCATTTGCCAAACCGCTCGTGGCTTTTCTTGTGCCTGCTTGAGTATCTCGGTCAGTCGCTCGCCAAGGGCAAGTCTTTTTTGCGTATCCTCATCCAGCTCGGAGCCAAACTGCGCAAAAGCCGCCAACTCGCGGAACTGCGCCAAATCAAGCCGCAATTTACCGGATACCTCTTTCATGATCTTGGTTTGAGCTTTGCTTCCGACACGAGACACTGATAACCCAACATTTACCGCCGGACGAACACCCGCATTAAACAAGTCCGATTCTAAAAATATCTGCCCATCCGTGATCGAGATAACGTTTGTAGGCACATATGCGGTAAGATCACCCGCCTGAGTCTCAATGATCGGCAGAGCTGTTACAGATCCACCGCCGGCCTCCTTGCTGCGCTTGGCAGCACGTTCAAGTAGCCGTGAGTGCAGATAAAAAACATCCCCGGGATAGGCTTCACGGCCCGGCGGACGGCGCAGTAGCAGTGAGATCTGTCGATAAGCGACCGCGTGTTTTGAGAGATCATCGTAGATGACGAGGGCGTCCTGGCCCTGATACATAAAAAATTCTGCCATGGCCGTACCGGAGTATGGTGCCAGATAGTTAAGGGCCGCTGAGGCAGAGGCCGGCGCCGAGATCACGATAGTGTGCTCAAGGGCGCGATGTTTGCGGAGCGTCTCGACAAAACGAGCAACTTTTGCCTCTTTTTGACCAATTGCAACGTAGACACAGACGAGATTTTTTCCGCGCTGGTTAATGATCGTGTCCAGAGCCAAGGCAGTTTTACCAGTCTGTCGATCGCCAATAATAAGTTCACGCTGACCGCGTCCAATCGGGATCATCGCATCAATAGCTTTAATACCGGTCTGTACGGGTTCATCCACGCCCTGACGCTCAATCACACCAGGTGCGATGCGCTCAACGGGCAGTCGCTCATTTGATTTAATCGGACCCAAGCCGTCGATAGGCTGGCCCAGCGGATCCACAACCCGACCTAAGAGTGACCGCCCAACGGGTACATCCAAGATCCGTCCGGTTGTTTTAACACTACTACCCTCTGAGATGCTATTAGCATCGCCGAGCACGATCACTCCGACGGTATCCTCCTCGAGGTTAAGTGCGACGCCTGCGACATTATTTTCGAACGTGACTAACTCTCCAGCTCGAACCTGTTGCATCCCAAAAATACGTGCGATCCCATCACCTACGCTAACAACCGTTCCGACCGTCTCAGTGGTAGGGGAGAGGTCCATGCCTTGGACCGCTTTTCGTAAATTTTCGATGAGTGATATGTCGGTTGGTTTCATAATTCTTTATTACGCGAGTAAAGTAACGCTACGAGCAAAACGGTTTAGTTTACCCTGAACGCTGTGATCATGACGTTGCCCTTGGACATCCATGATCAATCCGCCAATGATCGAGGGTTCTACGGCCTCAGTTAGTTCGATGTCGCGCTTTAACTTGGAGCTGAGATGTTTAAGGAGTGCCACTCGCTCTTTGGAGGTAAGTACCACTGCAGATGTTACATGAGCCGGTATAATCCCATGATTATGTTGGTAGAACTGCTCTGAGAGTCGTACAACCTGAGCAATTTTGTGCCAAAGTCCATGCTGATCGAGGTAACTGACCAGTTGAGTCACAACCGTGCTAAAACCTGATTTACTAAGCAGGCGCTCTTTATCATCTGAGGATGTAGTTGGCGCAACGAGCGCGGCCCGAATAGCTGAGTCGTGCGCCAAGCTCTGCGCCAAAACCTGTAGTTGCATAACAGCTTTTTGCAGCGCGACCTTGCTGAGTGGTTCTGCCCAGGCGCTGATGATCGTGGCGAGGGGTATGTTCATGCCAGCTCTTTAAGCGCTTGCTCGATCAGTTGACGATGTTTTTTATCATCCATTGATTTTTGGATGACACGCTCGGTCGCTTGCGCTACCAGCTGTAACGTCTCAGTCTCAACCTCGCGTTGCAAACGTTGACGGTCCTCTTTGATACCCTGCTCAGCGCGCTTATATATTTGTGAGGCCTCGGCCTCTGCAGCCCGCAACGCATCAGTTCGTTTTTGGTCAGCTTCTTTTTCTACGGAATGCATAACCCGGACCGCTTGCTCATTGGCTTTGGTGACGATTTGCTGTGCACTCTCACGAGACGTTTTGAGATCCCGCTCTATTTGCTCAGCGTCTTTTAAACTTTTTTCGATACGCTCGCGGCGATCTTGCAGCGCTTTAAGCAGCGGTTTATATAAGAGTCTCCATAATATCAAGAGCAATAGTAAAAAGTTCACGATCTGCGCGAGCAGACTGAGCGGCTTAATACCTAATTGTTCGAGTAGTTCCAAGTGAGACTCCTATCGGTAAAATCGCAAACAGCGATTTAGACAAACTTGATGATCAACGCGACAACCAAGGCGTAGATTCCGATAGCCTCGGCAAAAGCCAGCGCCAACGTCATTGCGGTCTGAATTTTTGAGCTTGCCTCCGGGTTTCGGCCGATGGCTTTAAGTCCACTGGATGCAAGCCAACCGATGGCGATAGATGGAGCGATGGCTCCGACGGCGATTGCAAGTGCTGCTGCTAGTGATTCCATGATTTTATTTGTTACTTAATAAATTAATTATGCGCGTGTTCAACATCGTGACTGGTAGTTGCGAGAGTCATGAATACCAGCGATAGCATGGTAAAGACCAACGCCTGGATAAAGGCCACAAAGGCCTCAAGCAGGTAAAAAGGCAGCGGGGCCACAAACGGAACAATAACAGCAATTACCGTAAGAAGCACCTCACCTGCAAAGATGTTACCAAAAAGTCTGAACGAAAACGAGACCATTTTGGCGACTTCGGAGACGGCCTCGAGAAGGCCCACAAAGGTGTTCGCCGGACCGCCTTTGATCGTGAAGTACTTTTTTAAGTGCTTTACCAGACCGAGCGTGCCGATTCCAAACAATTGCGTACCAAGCACGGATATAACCGCCAGCGCCAGAGTAAAGTTTAGGTCCGCCGCCGGTGGTCTAAAGTAGGGCACAAACTCACTGCCATGCGAGCTAACCTCAAACAGCCCAATCGTACCGATGCCGGGGATAATGTCCGTAATGTTGGCTGCAAAAATAAACACAAAGAATGTTGCCAAAAAGGGCAAAAATAGTTCTGCCTTTTTACGGCTCTGGGTAACGGATTCAATCAAATTGAGCAAAAACTCTAAGACCATTTCAAAGACGTTTTGTAAACCCCGCGGGATCGCACTAACCTTGCGGCCCGCTAACCAGGCAATCACTATCAACGCGACCATTACTAACCAAGTCACTAACAGACTATTGGTCACACTAAAGGGACCGATGCTGAACAATTCTTCTGCCGCTAAACTGATGTGAATTGCTTCATCCATGCGTGTTTGCTCTGCGAACGATTTGAACCAATGTAATGATTGACAAGATAAAGGAGACGACCAGCCCTCCTACTAAAAAAAGGGGAGTGGTGTTGTAGCGTACGTCCAGCCAGTGTCCCGCTCCGAGTAACACCAAGAGCGGAACCACAATGGCTACACCCAACTGCAAGGCTTGCCTGATCAGCTCACTCGCAGAAAACGTGCGTGACATACGCAAGTAGCCTAAGGTTGGACCGCACGCGCGTCAAGCAGGCAATATTTTGGTTATCCGGGCACATTGACTGGACCGACTAAACATTGCATAGTTTAGTTACCAACTTCCGCATATGCGCACCTCTTTTATCTCGGTCTTGTTTCTGTCCGTATTTATCGGTTTTACTCCGGTGATTTTTTATGGCTGGTTGTTTTTCTTAAGACGAAAAAAGAAGTTTCAGCAGGGCAAGCAGCCCACCGCCATGCTCAGCATGATGTTTTTAGGCGGGATAGCCTCAGTTGTTTTTGCCTTTTTTGTAGAACGCTATTTAATCCAGTTCTTGCCGGCCGAATTCTCATATTGCGTCGCCTCCTCTCCACTGTGCGAGACGACCAGTGTTGTTACTATCGGTATCTTGGCACTAGCGACATTTGCGATTGTAGCGCCCGTAGAGGAGGGGTTTAAATTTTTATCGGTCTACTTTATCTCGCTCCGATCAACGCAGTTCACCCGAATTATCGACGGTGCAAAATATGGCATTGCCGCGGCTCTGGGTTTTGCCTCAGCTGAGAATGCGCTCTACTTGTTTACCAGTCTTAACCAGCTCGACCTCAATACCTTTGTATCGACATTTTTATTGCGTTTTGCGCTCTCGAGTCCGGCGCATTTGTTTTACTCCGGTATTTTTGGTTATTACATCGGTAAGGCGCAGTTCACCCGTTACGGCAGGGGACGCCTGATCGCGACCGGACTATTCTTGGCCATCCTGACACATGGACTCTATGACTTTGTGTTGTTCTCGCAAGTTGGGTTTTATGCAATCTTTTTGCTCGTGATTTTGTTTGGAGTGTTGTATTTTGTCTTTAAGTCTCCAGAAAACTTTGCCGTTCGTATCCCCGAATTTATGCGTCGCCACCCAAGCACCCGAGATAAAATTATGCGTATCCCGGTAGAACAAGAACTCAGCCCGGCCAACCAGGGTTTGCGTACAATTTTGGCAGAAATCCCTAAAGAGTTGCAGCCAATTACGCCGCAAAACCTTAAACCGGAATATCTACCCAAAGAAGTACCCAGTGAATTTGCTGAACAATTCTCACAATCTCCCGTTAGAGCCGAGTTAAATGTGCCAGTGTCCACGGTACCGGTGCGCTCGATAAAAGCTCCACCGGGCTATAGACAACCAACGACAAGACCGCGGCCGGCGATTGGGCCCGTGCCGGAGCGCACGGTCGGCAGGGCGTTACGTGTTCAAACTAAATCTCAGCAAAAAGAGCGCTTATCCCGAAGAGGTGCAGCCGGTTTAGTCGATCGGTCGGTGGTCGATATAAGCCGACGCCGCTTAAATGTCATGCCGACATAGTATTTTGAGTGTCCGGCGCACAGCGCTCTATACTTCTCGTCCGTGAAATTTAGAGTGTACGTCTTTAAGCTTGATGTTAGTAATGTGCAGATACATTTGGGTGGTTGCGAGATTGGCGTGACCTAAAAACTCCTGAACGGTCCGCGAGTCGACTCCGCGATTAAGCAAATCGGTGGCAAAGGTGTGGCGCAGCATGTGTGGCGTCACTCGGTAGGGGAGTCCGGCCTTTGTGCTGTAAAGTTCGAGGGCGCCCTCAATGGCCCGCACCGTCAAACGTCGTGTTTTAGTGGTGCGATTATTGTTATGCCGGATAAATAGGGCCGGGTCGTCATCTTTTCTTTTAGCCTGATATTTCTTGATCCATTGCATGGCACGAGGGGAGAGATAAACCGGCCGAACGCGCCCACCTTTGCCGCTGACCGTAATCTCAGTCGGTCCGTTTTTATTAAAATGTTCGGGCACCTGTCTAACATTAAGTGAAGTGAGTTCAGAGATCCGCAGGCCACTTGAGAAGAGTGTTTCTACAATTGCCCGGTCACGAACTCCTTGGATCGTTGAGGTGTCGGGGGCAGCAAAGAGACGACGTAACTGCTCCAGTGTTAAAAACTTAATGTTTTTATATCGATCGGCATCTTTTAGTTTTGGCAGTTCTACCGCTGACACTGGTAAGGTTGTAATACCCTTGGCTGCAAAAAAACCTAAATAGGACCTGAGAGCCACCAGGTAAAACATCCGAGTGCTTTTTTTTAAGGGTCTATTGGTCCTGGGGTTGGCATATCTGCTTAAAAAGAGCCTGTATCCGTAGATATGGTCGGTGGTTAGTTTTTGAGGGGTAAGGCCGGTACTACCCTCCAGGCGTAACCATTTAAAAAAGAGGTCCAAAAACCGCCTATAGTTCTCGATGGTCCTTGGGGAAGCATCCTTACCAACCTCAAGGTACTGAAAATAGTCATTACGATAGCCTATGAGTGATTTAGGGCCCGAGGTGGGCTTATTGATCAGTCGCATGGGAGATGGCAGTTTTGAGCCTTTATAGCATTATACTACACTTAAGGTATATTAAGTGCAATGGCCACGGTCTGGATTAGACCACACTTGGCCCTGGCGGTCCTCTATACCCTCTTGGACTTAGGCTGAACAACGTTTACCTCCCGCGATGCTTTATAAATATCCATGCCGGTCAGCGCGATCTGCACTCTCACCGCTTGGTTGAACTTTTTGGAACGCGCAGGTGCGCTGCCGATAAGCGACAATGCACAGGCACGATGCATGCCGTCAACGATATATACGCGAGAGTCATGCAGTACTCCAAAAAGAGTAGTGTGCTTAGGAAAGTCATTAAGCAACTTACGAATTTTTGTGCTCTGCCCTACTCCCCTCTTTTTAACCAGAGTCGCAAACTTTACAGAAAATTGTCCCTTAAAATAAAAACGCCGCCAGTCCTTGAATGGGCCACTAAAAAATCGTGGAACCGTCTTGAGCGGATCCTCAATATCGTACAGAATCCATTTTTTTGAAGCACCAAAATCGAGCAAGGGCTTACGCCATTCTTCCCATGACGCAAAGCCGTTGTTTTTCCAGTAACGTGTCCACTCATCATCTTTGATTTCGCCTGAGCGCCAACGCTTGAGTAGCGCTGGCCAACTGATTTTTCCGACTCGTATCAGATCTTTCATATACATAGCATATCAAAAAAAGAGGCCCAAGTTGATAGCTTGGGCCAGTTGTAAATCACGTCAGAAGATCCACAAGCACGCCATCGAGATCCTCGATGAAGTTCATACACAGGAGTTCTACCCAGTTGGCCCACTGATGCTGGTAGTGTTCCTCCTGATTGACCACAACCTCTGGCAGCTCCATCGGACGATACACAAACTGCTCGTATATGTAGTCAGCCTCGGGATACCGCAAGAACCATGCGCAGGAACCGACAATATCCGACTTGTAATACACGACCCCGGTCTCGTCCTTGAGCTCGCGCAGTGCCTCTGAGGCACGCTGAGTGTCGTCCTCGCACTTACCTCCAGGCAAACACCACTTACTCCCATGCGGCTTGTGCGGGGAGCGCTTGAGGACCAGGACCCGACCCATGTAGATAATTGCATTGGTGACGATGACTTGCGGGTTTTTGGCAAAGTTCGCCGGCCTTTGTGTAAAGAGCATTGCATCTCCTCATGCAGATCAGACATCGTATCAGACTTACCCCCTCTTTTTAATCAGGGTATTAAACCTATTACGTAAACATTGTCTTATCTTACCCAGCGAACCGCAATAAGCGGTAAGACCAGTACCGCGGCCCCGTAGGCCGCTAGGAGCGCCAGGGCTGCTGCGATCCCAAAGCTGCCGGTGATCGGCAGTAGGCCTGTCAATACAAACAAACCAGCGGTGGTCATAAGTGCTGCTTGACCGAGTGGCCAGACCATCCGTCCGTAAGTCTCTTGCATGGCTGCCTCGGGGGTCGCCGTTTTTTTTAGTTCCTCTTGATATCGCACCATCATCTGGATGGAATAATCTATGCCCAAACCAACCGCCAAAACAGCCACGGTACCGTTGAGCGCATTTAGTTCTACCCCCAACACTGGTAACGCACCCAATCCAACCGCTGCTGCAAATAAAACAGGCAGCAACGAGAGCAAACTCGCTACCAGGTTACGATACACCGCCCAAAGAACCCCAAAGATCAGTAAAAATGTCACGATGCTGGCCAGCGCAGCGGTCACGACGATCCGGTCCATGGTTCGGGAGAACACCAAGAACTCCCCGACGGTCGTTGCGGTTAGAGTTTTTTTTAGTCCAACGTCTGTCACTGCCTGGAGCGCTATCTGATCGATCTCATCAGCCAATGCCTTAATACGTGTTGAGTCCGAGATGGCCGGCCAAAACCGCACTACGGTGGCCTGAGGACT